>DAWO01000099.1 GCA_002509485.1 Methanolinea sp. UBA477 | reverse complement strand
GTCCGGGGGTATCTTGAGGAGATGAACCTGGCCGGTCTCTCGGGAGAGCGTGTCGGCAATCTTTCAGGCGGTCAGCGGCAAAGGGTGGCTCTCGCCCGGGCGCTTATCCTCGAACCAGACCTTCTGCTCCTGGATGAACCGCTGGCGGCACTCGACGTTAAATCACAGGCGACAATGCGGAGGGAACTGAGGGAATCGATATCCCTGGCAGGAATCCCGGCGATTGTTGTCACCCACAACTTCGAGGAGGTCTTTGCGCTTGCCGATAGGGTGGCGGTGATGAACCAGGGCAGGATAGTCCAGACCGGCCCTCCTGATGAGGTATTCCACAAACCCAACTGCGAATTCATCGCACATTTCACAGGTATCGAGAATATCTTCAGGGGGGTCTGCAGCAAGGACTCGGGGATATCGACAATAACGATCGGGTCACGGTCAATAATCACCGCCTCCAACTCCTGCAAAGAAGGTACCGAGGTCTATGCCACGATTCGTCCTGAGGATGTTCTCATCTCCCGGACTCCAGTCACCTCGAGTGCCAGGAACTCGCTTCCAGGCAGGATCACCGGGATTGCAAACAATGGAATGCTTGTAAAACTCACTGTCGATGCAGGGATGAGAATAGTCTCTGTTCTGACCAGGCATGGCTTCGAAGAGATGGGTCTTTCCGTTGGTGATAATGTCTATCTCACGTTCAAGGCAGCCGCGGTCCATGTATTCTGATATGGAAAGACCCGTCTCTCCTGCATACGCGGCATCCGGGTACAGGTGGGAAACGAGGGGAATACGTCATATTCCCGGCCTTTCATGGTAAGGCCGTTGACAGGTATTCCACCAGTAGTTCTAATCGAACAAATTCCGAATTAGTGTACCCCTGAACGGACCATTATGTAAATCCAGGGAAACGGTAGCTTGTGAAAACCCTGAATTTATGCTGTATTAACCTGCAATGTACAAATGACGTGAAGAGATCGATGCAATACAGGAAAGTACCGAAGAACGGCGATGAACTCTCTGCACTTGGGTTCGGGACGAGGAGGTTCCCGACGAGACTGTGAAGGGTGGACGTTGACCGTGCCGAGGTCCGCAGCCTCTCCGCTGAGATCCTCCGCGTAGTGCGCACGGAACTCCTCAACCCCCAGTGGATCGACGGGCTAAAGACCCACGGGTGCGCCGGTGCGAGCGAGATTGCCCGACGAGTCGGACGTGTCTACGGCTGGGATGCAACGACAGGGGAGGTCGACGACTGGATCTTCGATGACATCGCGCGTACGTTCTTCCTTGACGACGAAAACCGCGAGTTCTTCCGTGAACACGATGTCTGGGCCCTCGAGGAGAGGGGGAGAGGGCTTCTTGAAGCGCACGAACGCGGCATGTGGGATGCGGATAAGGAGGCGATCCGCGGCCTGCGTGAAGCCTACCTGGAGATTGAGGGAGATCTCGAGGAGGAGATGGGAGACGTGACCGGCCGGGTCCAGTGCGGTGCGATCGATGTCATCACCCCTGACGAGATCCGGGACTGGCGCCGTTCCATGGACCGGGCGGGGATACTGCGGAAACGGGGTGATGCCGGGAATCCGTGAAAAGTGCCAGGCTTGAATTACAAATCATCCGGACGCATGAAATGGAATGAATGGTTGAGTCCAGGTCCGCAGGATTATCAGCTCCTATCTATTTTTCAGGTTCAACTACCCCGAAACCCGGTTATACACAGAAACAATAACATGAACATTTAGGAATCTATGACTTCCGCAGAGAATGGGCATATTATTTTAACCCGGTTGATTTATTCGTTCTTGATGTATTCCTGTCCGTATTGGACACCCCGGGATCTCCTGACCGCCGCGTTCCGAGATCCAGACCAGCATCGGGATCAGGTGTTCCCGGAGAACCCTGCCATCGGATGTGAGCGAATATTTTACAGTCGGCGGCGAGGTCTCCATGATCTTCTTATTCACAAGCCCGATCCGCTCAAGGTTCTTCAACGTATCCGAGAGTGGCTTCGGGCTGATGCAACCGAGCTCTCTTTTAAGATCATTGAATCCCTTCTCGCCTTCGTTACCCAGGATTGCAATAATCAGGAGCGCCCACTTCTTTGCTATCACATCGAGGAGACCGAATAAAGGGCAGAAACAAATATCGTTGGTCACAGCTGGAGGTTCCCTCATGGATACTACCTACCTGTTGCATTACTTTTCTGCTTATTAACTATTAAACGGATACTATCTATCAGAAAATTATCAGTAACACACCGGAGTTTCACGTCATGGGAAGTTCATATTCGAAAAAATGCGTTGAGAGCCAGGACGGGGCGTATGATGGGGCATGGTATGGTCACCCCCCGCTCCGCAACGCCCTGATAGCAGGAGTAATTGCAGGATTAGGCTTTACACTTGGCCATCTCGGTGTGATACCCGAACCGGTCGAAGATCTGTTCTTTCTGATCGCCATTCCCATCGGGGGGTCCCACTGGACCCGCGAAGGAATTGAAGAACTTATCCACGAGCGCGAGATCGGTATAGAGATCCTCATGATTGCTGCTACATTGGGGGCCATCGCGCTCGGACTCTGGGACGAGGCAGCGGCACTGGTGATCCTGTACGGTGCGGCCGAAGGCGTGGAGGAACTGACCTATGCCCGGACGCGGGCATCGATCCGGAAGATCCTCGATCTCGCACCCACCGAGGCGGTTCTCGTTAAAGAGGGGATCGAGCAGGTGATCCCTGCCGAACAGCTCCAGATTGGCGATATATTCCTGGTAAAACCCGGGGCAGGCATACCTACTGACGGGATCATCGTCAAAGGCCGGTCCGGTATCAATGAAGCCGCGGTCACCGGTGAATCCGTACCTGTCGAGAAACAGGAAGGAATGAAGGTCTTCGCTGCAACGGTTAATATTGAGGGTGCCCTGGAGGTACGGGCAATGGCAACATTTAGGGACAATACGCTTGCGAAGATTATTCATCTGGTCGAAGATGCGCAGGAGCAGAAGGGAAAGACGCACCTCTTTATCGAATGGTTCGGCCGGAAGTATACCCCTGTAGTCCTTTTCATATCCTTGTTTATCATCATCGTCCCCCCGGTTTTTGGTATTCCGTTCAACGATCTCGCAATACGTGGCGTTGTGCTCCTCGTTGCAGCAGCGCCGTGCGCCCTCGTCATGTCTACGCCGGTTGCTGTTGCAGCTGGCATCGGTTCAGCAGGAAAACATGGCATTCTCATCAAAGGGGGAGCCCATCTTGAAAATCTCGGGAAAACCCGGGTGATCGCGTTTGATAAAACCGGGACACTTACGACCGGCACTCCGGCAGTTACCGATATCATCGCATTCCATGGCGATAAGTCTGCAGTCCTCCGGATCGCCTACACTGTCGAGCGCTGTTCCGACCATCCGCTCGCCAGGGCAATTGTGAAGAGTGCAGAGACCGCGGGTGTCCAGCCGCACGAAGCGGTGGGCGAATGTGCTCTTCCCGGGCAGGCTGCGACGGCAACTATCAATGGAACGGAATATTTTGTGGGTAAACCAGAATTTTTTCCTGCGATGAATCAGGATGAAACCTTGGAGCGACAGATCAGCCAGCTTCGTTCTAAAGGCAGAATTGTCATGTTCGTAGGAACGAAGGAAAAAATCCTCGGTCTCATCGCGGTACGAGACGAGGTACGGCCGAATGCCAAGGCAATGATCGACAAGCTCCACGCGATGGGGATAGCAACGATCATGCTAACTGGTGACAACCTGATTACCGCAAAGGCTGTATCCGCTGATCTCGGAATTGACGACATCCAGGCAGATCTGAAGCCGGAAGACAAAACCTCAGCAATTAAAGCCCTTAAGGAGAAATACGGGGTAGTCGCAATGATCGGTGACGGCATCAACGATGCCCCGGCACTTGCCCAAGCAACCGTCGGTATCGCAATGGGAACGATCGGGACCGATGCGGCAATTGAAGCGGCTGACGTTGCGCTGATGGCTGACGACCTTGCAAAAGTGTCGGAGGCAATTGAATTTGGGAGAAAGGCCGATAGTATCGGTAGTCAGAACATTGTGTTCTCGCTTGCGGTGCTCGCGATCCTGATCCCAACCGCTCTTGCAGGTATCCTTGGTGTAACAGCCGCGGTAATCTTCCATGAGGTATCCGAACTGCTCGCGGTGGGGAACGGGCTTCGGGTGATCAAGAGGTAATCCTACCCTCAAAATTCCGTCTGTCTTGATTGGGGATATAGTCAAACAAAGTCTTTGTATGGATTTGAAATAACCGTTGAGTGGATAAATTGAAAAATAACAATTGTGAACAATTTTTCTCATGCGATTCTTATAAGAACTGCATATCCGGGGATATCTTGTCAACGTCGGTCTAGAAATC
>DAWO01000120.1 GCA_002509485.1 Methanolinea sp. UBA477 | reverse complement strand
ATATATGTTCATTGAAGTACATAATGATACATGAAATCTCTACTTCATGATGCGGTGATGCCGCTGGACTGGGGGCCGCCGTCGAGGAGACGGCTGATAAAGATACCTCAAAACCCGGTAGAAAACCAGGGAAGAATGCCAGGATCATCCCGGTGATCAAAGAGATTCCCGTGCCCGGGGTTGATCCCTATGCCCTCTTCCTGGCACTTGGTGTGAAAAAAGGATACATCCTCGAATCAATCGAAGGCGTTCCCCGCAGGGCGGTCCGATCCATCATCGGACTCGAACCGGATATCGTCGTTTCATTTCTTGAAGAACCTGTAATCGATGGGAAAAGCGATCTCGTATCCCTCTTCTCATCGCCGGAAGGAGACAACCCTGTTGCCCGGCTCCGTGATCTCATGGGACGGATTGAATCGCCCGATTCGCACATTACAGATTTTTTTGGGGGCTTCGTCGGATATTGCAGTTATGACATGGTTACGGACCTGACCGCCGGACTCGTTGAGGCAGGCAGAGCCGATCTCCCCCTTGCCCGGTTCATGCTTGGAACCCGGGGTATCGTGTATGATCATGTGAAGGCGACATGCACCCTGTTTGACAACGCGATCATACTCCCTGGAATGGATGCGGTGGATGAGCAGGAGATGGCCCGGGAGAGACAGGAATCCCTGGAGAAGCAGATTGGTGACGCAGTTTTCGTTTCGGATGGAATGCAGGATATCTCAGCAGATCACGCGTTTGACTGGGAATCGTCTCTTTCACGGGAGGACTACGCGGAAGCGGTCGGGAAAGCCCAGGATTACATAAGAGCCGGGGATATCTTCCAGGCCGTACTGTCCAGGAAGATATCAGGCCGGTTCAATGGAAATCCCGTGAGTATCTATGGTGCCATACGCCGGATCAACCCTTCCCCGTATCTCTATTTCCTGGATTTCGGGGATGAGGCAATAATTGGATCAAGCCCGGAGATGCTTGTCCGGGTGGAAGGTGAAACTGTCCAGACCGTACCCATAGCCGGCACGCGACCGAGGGGAAGGGATGCAGCCGAGGATGATCTGCTCTCGAAGAACCTCCTTTCCGACCCAAAGGAACTCGCGGAGCACCTGATGCTTGTTGATCTTGCCAGGAATGATATCGGCAAAGTATCCCGTTTTGGATCGGTTCAGGTCACTGAATTCATGGAAGTTGAACGCTTCTCCCACGTCCAGCATATCGTCTCGCGGGTATGCGGAACCCTGCGCAAAGACTGCGACCGTTTTGATGCGTTTATCTCATGCTTCCCGGCGGGAACGGTCAGCGGAGCTCCGAAGATCAGGGCGATGCAGGTCATCTCCGAACTGGAGACCCAGCCGAGGGGGCTGTATGCGGGGGCAGTCGGGTATGCCGCGTTTGGAAAGAGCCTTGAATTCGCCATTGCAATCCGGACATTGAGAGTCAGTGCCGGAAGGGTCGAGTTTTCGACAGGAGCTGGTATTGTTGCGGACTCGGTCCCGAAAAACGAGTACGAGGAGACAGAATTCAAGGCCAGGGCCATGATGGCGGCCATCCACCAGGCGGGTGAAACATCGTGAATGTGGTGATCGTTGACTGCTTTGACAGCTTCACCTATAACCTCTTCCAGATGGTCGGACAGATGGGGGCAAGGCCCATACCGATCAGGTCTGACATGCCGCTGGAAAGTGTCCGAAAGGCAGAACCCGACCGCATAATACTCTCGCCCGGTCCCGGAAAACCGGAGGACTCCGGTGTCTGCCGGGAGGTAATCCGGCATTTTGCCGGGGACGTTCCGATCCTTGGAGTCTGCCTGGGCCACCAGACGATCATACACAGCTATGGTGGCAGGATCTGCCGCATGAAATCTCCCGTGCATGGAAAGACGAGCAGTATCATGCATTCCCGAAACGGCATCTTCGCCGGCCTTCCAAGTCCGATCCAGGCTACTCGATACCACTCGCTGGCGGTTGACCCGGATTGCATGCCAGATGAGTTCGAGACCCTGGCGGTGGCCGCCGATGACCGGTGCATCATGGCAGTGCGGCATCAGCATCTTCCCATCACCGGGGTGCAGTTCCATCCCGAGAGCGTGATGACACCGGCAGGCATGCATCTTATCGAAAACTTCCTTGTCCGGGGTGGTGCCTGATGAAGACGATTCTTTCCAGGCTCGCAGAAGGACGGGATCTCACACCATCCCAGGCACAACAGGCGATGTATCTCCTGGCTTCAGGGCAGGCGTCGGAAGGCCAGACAGGCGCATTCCTCGCAGCTCTCCATCTCAAGGGGGAGACGGCCGAAGAGATTGCCGCATTCGGCCAGTTATTGCGCAGGTACGCTGTCTGTATCAATCCACGGGTGACAGGGCCGCTGGTCGACACGTGCGGAACCGGAGGCGACGGCAAAGGGACGTTTAATATCAGCACTGCGGCTGCACTGGTTGCGGCAGGAGCGGGTGTCCGGGTCGTAAAACACGGAAACCGGAGCGTCAGCAGTTCATGCGGATCGGCAGATGTCCTCGAAGAGCTGGGAGTAAAGG
>DAWO01000076.1 GCA_002509485.1 Methanolinea sp. UBA477 | reverse complement strand
CAGACGAAATCTGAACCGGGGAGGAGATCGATCCAGATATCAATGCGTTTCTCCTTCGGATCAAATTCGATCCGATCAATGAACCAGGGGTTCTGAATGTTCAACGCAAGTTGGAAGAGGTCGTTCTCGATCATGGGACTTCAGAGGAGGTAGGGAGACTAAAGTAGTGAAGGTTGCTGCTTCGAACCCTCACAAAGTAGCGAAGAGCCATATATAAACCTGGTGTCAAATGATTTTGGGATACTACAACCAGACAGGAACTCACGGTGGCGATCTGAATGTTCCCTCGCGTGCACCAAGTGATCTTTCCATCATTACCCGTACAGCCAGGATCTTTCTTCGGCGTTCAGCCGGGTCACGAGTGTTCCTGAGCTCATGGTTCAGGTACTGGCTTACAAAGAAAATCATTTCCGCGGTCTCGTCAGGAAATTCTGTTTCGAACTGTCCCTCATCCACTCCCTGCTGTACGATCTGCTGGACAATGTGGAGGAGTCGTGCCTTGATCTGACAGACATAGTCCGCCCGCCCGCTAAGGGATCTGTCAACTGTGGCACCCCCGACGATCCCCATTTTTTTACGGGAAAGATCGATAAGGGCATCCGAGATCATCAGCAGTTTTTTGGACGTATCCAGCAACGGATCGTCAGCAATCCGGTTCACGCGATCTGCAAGCCGGTCGAGGTAACGGCATATGATTGCCTGGACCAGATCGTCTTTTGAGGAAAAATAGTAGTAAAAAGTCCCCTGTGCAATTTCCGCTTTGCGAATAATATCGCTGGGAGATGTATGATCGTATCCTTTCTCAACAAACAGCTGCTCTGCTATATCCATCAGTTCGGCCTTGCGCTCTTCAGGATCTTTTATTATTCTCGTCATAGTCTCCCCAACCCGGATTGACAGAATATCGACAAATATCATTTTGGATTTGACGACAGTTGTATATTGCCATACTGACAATATGTCACTGACATCATGTCAATCAAAATGTGATTGATATCCAATCTCCTCCAGATGAAGATTTGAAGAGAAAATTACTCGCCGATTTGCGAAGATAAAGAATGAACAAATCCAACTCACCTCAACCCATCGAAAGTAAAAACGCGTTCGATTGGCGATTTGTAACACCCCTGTATATCGGCTCCACACTAAATCCTGTCAACAGTTCGTTCATTGCCACTGCGCTGGTGCCAATTGCAGCTGCCATCAACATTCCGGTCGGACAGACTGCGGTTCTGGTCGCGGCGCTCTATATGGCATGTATCGTTGCCCAGCCGGCAGCCGGGAAATTATCGGAGGTGTTTGGGCCACGGCGGGTGTTCCTTGCAGGTATTTTCGCTGTCCTGATAGGAGGAGTACTGGGTGGCTCAGGCCATGACCTCGCAACGTTGATCGTATCACGGGTCCTGATTGGTGTGGGCACCTCGACCGGATATCCCTCGGCAATGCTGCTGATCCGACAGCGGGCCGAATCGGCCGGGCTGACCGAACCCCCGGGAGGTGTGCTCGGCGGCCTTGTGATTGGGGGAATGGTGACGACGGTTATAGGTTTGCCGATTGGCGGATTCCTCGTCGCCGTCTGGGGCTGGCAGAGCGTGTTTTTTATTAACATCCCGCTGGCTCTCGTGGCTCTCACTATGGCCGTGTCCTGGATCCCCGGGGACCCGCCATACAGGAGTACAAAGACCCTCCGTACCTTGGTAGACCGCATCGATCTGGCCGGCATCACGGTCTTTAGTGGTGCGATGGTTGCCCTCATGGTCTTTCTCCTGTCACTGCCAGATCCGAACTGGGTTGTGTTAGGCGTCGTTATTCTCATCGGTTTGGCCTTTGTCTGGTGGGAAGGGCATGTGAGTCAGCCTTTTATTGACCTCCGTCTGCTGGCAACGAACCGGCCATTGATACTCACCTATGTGCGCGTTGCCCTTGCGATGCTGTGCGTCTACACCGTACTCTATGGTGTCACGCAATGGCTTCAGATCAACAAAAATATTTCACCCGCTGTTGCGGGCCTCATCATTTTGCCAATGAGTCTCATATCCATTGTACTTGCGTGGCCGGTCTCGCGGCTGAACCTCGTGCGCACTCCCCTTATTGCGTCTGCTGTTGCCTGCCTGATAGGGTCTGCGGGTGTATTTTTATTTACCACGGCGACTCCGATAATCTGGATAGTTGTAATCACTGCGATCTTCGGTATTACCATGGGGACGTCTGCCAGCGCGAACCAGACAACCTTATACACCCAGGTTCCCGCAGACCAGATCGGTACCGCATCAGGCCTGTTCCGTACCTTTGGGTATTTTGGATCGATTACATCGTCGGCCCTTATCACGATATTCTTTAATCCAACTGTCAGCGATCAGAGTCTGCATTCAATTGCTGCAGTAATGGTGGCCCTGAGCGTTGTGGGACTGCTTATTGTCATTGCAGACAGGGGGATCACGGTACAAGTAAGGGTATAACGGGGTTCCTCTATACCGTATTACAGATACGATCGATTCTACTGGGGATTTCGAACTACACCTCCTCCGAAAGTACCGTATATTGACGGATCGATCAATTTTCAATGAGTACATTCTTCAATTTTGCAATCAGGGATGAATATGCCCGTATCGCCGAACGCGGGGACTCTCTGGGTGACGTATCATCCTTGATCGACCGGGATGCCTTCCGCCCTCTCATTTCGGATATACACGAATGATGAGATCCGGTCCTCGGGCCGGTGAGAAAGAAGAGCGGGTTCCGCCCGCTCCTTTCGGATATGTACACGAATGATGAGGGAAAGGGCGGTCGACCGAACGATGATGTCGTCTTCATGATCAAACTCCCCGTCCTTCAGCAGTGGTATGGTCTGTCTGATCCGCAAGCATCGGATCACCATTCCTTCCGCCACTTTCTCGGCTACCCGACGAGCATCCCGGATCATTCCATCATCCGGCTCTTTCCGCGAACGCCTGATCAAAACGGGAAAGGAGACCGCACATCCGGGAGGAGTTGCAACATCAGATCGACCGGAAAGGGTTGACGATCCGGCGAGGCGTGATCCAGGATGCGAGTTTCATCACCTCTGATCCCGGTCATGCACCTGCCGATATCCCCCGAGGGGATCAGGCGAAAACGCGGCGAAGCCGCGATGGTACCTGGGCGAAAGAAGGGTCGAGATCGTATTTTGGGTACAAACTCCATATTCTCCAGGACAGGGATCATCAACTCACCAGAATGATCACAACGACCACCGCCTCCCTCCATGACAGCCGGATCGATCTCTTGCAAAAAGGGGAGACCGTCTATCGGGACAGGGGATATTTCGGCGTGAAGCCGCGGGCATCGATGGACAGGACCATGCACCGGGCCATTCGCGGACATCCTCTTTCCATCAAGGAGAAGCGCAGAAACAGAGCAATCAGCAGGACTCGATCCCTGGTGGGACGACCGTTCGTAGTGATCAAAACGGTGTTCCATGCAGGGTACGTCCGGGTAACAACCTGCGCACGAGCGCACGTGAAATATATATTCTCGGGTTTTGCATTCAACCTGAAACAACTGCTGACGGTTGAAAGACAGACTGCTTGAGCGGAAACTGTCTTTCGTGAGAGAAAAAGGGAGAAGGGGGATATAAGAATCGCCGGGAATTCAACGATGAATGGTGGGGGTGAAGATTGATCGCGTGAAAAATGGAGGGTTGAAAGAAGTCCTCTACGGTTTCACCGGGTTATTCAACGAAGTCGTTGCACACTGCCTGATCCCGACCGGGTTCGGCTCGCACTGCATCCATGTCGATACCCCCCTCTTCAGCGTCACCAGTGCGTACGAACCCGATTTCAATGCAGGAGAACGCGAGATTTAAGCACATGATCCAATCTCACCCGTTATGGTTCTCTTAATTTAGTCGGATTTGTCAAAAATATCAACAATACACTAGATTATAATAATCTGAAGCGGCGATCGTCATGCCCAACTCTCAGGCGCACCATCTAACATGAATCTCGCCAAATATCTGGAAATTAAAACCAGGGAGTTTTCCTGATAATTATGTGCTTATTGTTCGGGAACCCGGGGATCAACGCTGCGGGGAATATTCACCGCGTGGGGATGGAACAGCCTTTGAGCCTGTGGAGACAACACCTCTCCATCACATCTCTGTGATGCAAGTGCTGTCCATGAAACAGGAAGCCACGCCCACACAGGCGCGTGGTAGTTCACAATCTGACGAACTGCCTCGTGTGAAATCTCATCGATGTACTGAAGTTCGACCACTGTGTCAGCCAATAACCGTAGTGACCAGCGAGAATACCCTTCGTAAGGCTCGCTGCAACTCAATGCAATCAACTTTGCCTCAAAATCACCGTCTATTTTTTTGTCATAGACGCGATCTGGTGTTTTACCGGTCAGCGCTTCATCGACGCCTCTTCACACGATCGATCTTTCGCATATTGATATTAAGCAGGAATGCGAAAAAGGTATTTGATGAGGGAGATACCAGTCACCGGCATCAGAGAGCGGCAGGTCCAAACTCCACCCTGCAAGGTGAAAAACGAGCTGAACCTGTCAGACAGGAGAGACACGCACCATGAACAACGAGTCCATTGTATTTCACGGGAACCTGCAGCAGTTACTGGAGAAAGTGGAGACGGGCGAAATGATCCCGAAACTGCAGGCCTCGCACGCTCCTATGTGCAAATTTTTCACGGCGTACTACGTCATCAGCGGCATCCGGCACGTCGTCCCGCTCGTGCACGGACCGACGGGGTGCCCGCTTTACATGTCCGACTTTGTCAGGACACGGGAGTGCTGCGAGACACGCGGCGTGCCGCTCGAGCCGACAGCCTGCACCACCCTTGATGAGAGTAATGTCATCTACGGCGGGGAGGGGAAACTCTTGGAAGCGGTGAAGGAGGCCTACGCGAAGTACCACCCCGACCTCATCGTCATCCTTTCCTGCTGCTGCTCCGGAATCATCAGCGACGATGTTGAGAGCATCGCCCGTGAGGCTGAGAAGCTGGTCGGCTGCCGGGTGCTGGCGCTCAAAAGCGAGGGGTTCGGCGGCGATTTCCGGAGCGGGTACGAGGATGCATTCAAACTCATCATGGACCTGATGGACCCTCCGGAGACGACGATGAAAGGGACGATCAACATCCTTGGCGCCCGCTGGGGGCCGACCCCCACGGAGTTCAACTGGGACCTGGACGAGATCGAACGGCTCCTTACCGCGATCGGGATCAAGGTGAACGCGGTCATTGCCGGGGGTTGCACTGTCGAGCAGATCAAACATGCCCGCGAAGTGGAACTGAATGCATCGTGGTGCTATGACTGGGGGCAGAAGCTCGGCGACCTGATGCAGGAACGGTTCGGCGTCCCGTACAGCAAGACGGGGCAGCCCTACGGGCCCGCGGCCACGAGGGAGTGGCTGCTGGGGGTGGCAACACCCCTTGGCATGGAGAAGGAAGCGCTGGAGGTGATCGAACGGGAGATGAAGGAGGTCGAGCCGGACCTTGCCTACCTCAAAGAGATCTTGTCCGGAAAGACCGCAATCATCGAGATCTCCGAATTCCCCGGGCCTATCCGTGCCCTCTCGCTTGCACGGATGGCAGAGGAGTTCGGTGCCCACCCCGTCGTGATCAATGTCCACCCGTACACGATCAAGGAGCGGATGCCCAGCATCAGATACATACTCGGAACGGGTGTTAACCCGGAGATCATCTTAACCAAAGGACTGTTTCATCTGGGGAGCTTCCGCTCATCGAAAGAGACCGAGGACGAGCTGGAATCGATTGTCCGGGAGTACGACAACCCGATCTTCTTTGGCAATTCAGGCCGGTTCCCGCCCTGCCCGGTGGTGAATCTGACGCTCATGAACCCGGCGTTCCAGCCCCAGTACGGTTTTAAGGGGATCAAAAACATTGCTGCCCTTGTCCGGCAGGCACTTGAGAACCGGAATCTCCCGAGGTCGCGGTTGTTCAGGGGGATGCTCTATGGTACCGGGAAACAGTGAAGAGCCCGTCGCTCCGAAGAGCCCCTCCCCGGAGTCATGCAATGACCCCTACCTCCGGTGCGCCTTCCATGGTGCTGCCCTTACTGCGCTGGGGGTTGCCGGTTCTGCCCTGCTCGCCCATTCCCCGCAGGGGTGCGAGTACCTGGTCAATAATGCCTTTGCCACGCAGGAATGCGATTATATGGAGACGATGACCCTCTGCACCAAACTCTGCGTCGACGAGATCGTACATGGCGGGGAGGACATCCTTGCCCGCACGATCCGCGAGGTGAAGGGGCTCAAAATCTCCGCCCTGTTCGTGATCTCCGCCTGCGGGCCGGAGATCGTGGGTGATGACATTGTCGCGGTCTGCGAGTCCCTGCAGCCGGAGGTGAAGTTCCGGCTCGTCCCCATTGCAAGCCCCGGGTTCCGGGGATCGCAGTACGACGGTATCGACATCGCACTGGACACGATGCTGAAAAAACTGGTTGACGGCAGCGCGGGAAAGGTGCCGGGCTCGGTCTGCCTCATCGCCCCCCACGCAAATGCCAACCCCACGTGGCCGGCAGACCTTGCATGGGTAAAGCAGACGCTTGCCCGGATGGGTATTCCGGTCGTTGCCACGCTCACGCACAAGACCCCGCTCTCCGAGGTCGTGAACGCGGCATCTGCCGAGACCTCTCTTGTGCTCAGTCACGATGCCGGGCAGAAAGCAGCGAACTTTCTTTCCGCAACGTATGGCATAGAACAGGTCTGCAGGGAGATACCCCTGCCCATTGGCATGACCAACACGCAGCGGTGGCTCGCCGCCCTTGGGGAACGGTTTGACCGGCAGAAGACCGCAGAGGAGATGGTAGCGGAAGGTGAACGGATGGTGACGACAACATGCAGGCGCAAGTGGCCGATGGGGCGGTTCCTGTACCGGACCCCCGCCGCGATCGTTGCCGATGCCACGGTCGGGATCCCGCTCGTGCGGTTCGTGACCGAGGAGATGGAGATGACCCCGGAACTCGTTGCCCTCTACTCCTCGCAGCGGCCTATGCGTGACCTGCTGGAACGGGAGCTGAACAGCCTGGGCCTTACGCCAAAGGTCATGTACGGGACAGACGTGTACAGGACACGGCAGGGCCTCCGGGAGGTCAGTCCGCGGGTCGTCTTCGGCAGCACGATCGAGCGGCACGCGGCAGAAGGCCTGGGGATCCCGTACATCGTCGAGGTTGTGAGGATTATGCGCCAATTCAGGATGATCAACCGGGAATATTTCGGTTACACGGGCATCCTGAACCTTGTCGAGTGCATCCAGAACGAGTGGACGATGGCATGGCGTTCGAAGGAGAGACGGTACGAGGCAAAGTGGTGAAAGAGATGAGACAGATTGCGATCTATGGGAAAGGCGGGATCGGGAAGAGCACGATCGCCTCGAACCTGTCTGCCGCGCTTCACGAGATGGGGCATACGGTCATGCAGGTTGGCTGCGATCCCAAGCGGGACTCGACACGGATCCTTGCCGGCGGGAAGCTCATTCCCGCGGTACTGGAAGAGCACCGGGAGCAGTTGCGGGTGGGAAAGGACGAGTATGCCATCAAGCTGGACCATATCGTCTTTCAGTCGCCTGGTGGGATCTACCTTGTCGAGGCCGGGGGACCGGAGCCCGGGGTCGGCTGCGCCGGGCGGGGCGTGCTGACGGCGCTGCAAATCCTCAAGGATCTTAACGCGTTCGAAACGTACAAGATCGACGTGGCGATCTACGATGTGCTCGGCGACGTTGTCTGCGGGGGGTTCTCGATGCCGATCCGCGAAGGGTTCGCAAAGGAGATCTATCTCGTCTGTTCCGGGGGGTTCATGAGCATCTATGCGGCAAACAACATTGCCCGGGCCGTGCAGCGCCTCGCGAAGAGGGGAGACACCGGGCTTGCCGGGATCATCTGCAACAGCAACGGCGATGAGGCATTTGAGCATGCCGTCATCCCGGCATTTGCCCGGAAACTGGGGACGCCGTTTGTCCGCTTCGTCCCGCGGAGCCCCGTGATACAGGCATGCGAGATGGAAGGCAGGGCCGTCGTGGAGCACGCTCCCGGTTCAAAGGAGGCAGAGGTCTTCAGGAATCTTGCCTCCGCAATCATGGAAAACGACTCCCGGGTGATCCCGACGCCGGTGAATGCCCTTGCCGAGCTTGAGAACATGTACCGGCAGCATCATGTAAAGAGATGATGCGTTCAGATGCGTCGGGTACCACCCTCCCTCTTCTCACTCGCAAGCCCCTTCTAGCGATCCCCTCAACTGAAGCCCTCATGCAATTGCCTGAGCAGGACCCATCCCCCACACCAGCCCAACGGTCCCCTCCCCGGGACCGGTCTATACCTGTCCCGCCACGCAGGGGCCGGCCCGGCGCTGTTCTCTCTGTTGTGTACCTGTAACAAGCGTATTAACAGAACAGTGCAGTACATTACCGGCATATCTCCCCGCTTCGGAGAATGGATACGATTGCATGACTGTTGTACTGCAGATACAGAACCGGAGCCGTCATTTCAACGACCTCATCGCCGTGTGTCAACGGCGGTGCAAAAGTGTACAGATCGGACGGAATAAAAGTGTACACTTGATCCGATAATGGTATCGGAAATCATCCTGGCAGCGTGTGTGAAAGAAGTCCCTGGCTTCCCGAGATTTAAGCACGTGATCCAATCTCACCCGTTGTGGTTCTCTTTAATTTAGTCGGATTTGTCAAAAATATCAACAATACACTAGATTATAATAATCTGAAGCGGGGATCGTCATGCCCAACTCTCAGGCGCACCATCTAACCTGAATCTCGCCAAATATCTGGATAAATTAAAATCAGGGAGTTTTCCTGATAATTATGTGCTTATTGTTCGGGAACCCGGGGATCTCGCGTTCTCCCGCGTTGAAGTCCTCAAAAATAATTCGATTGAAGGGGGCAGAAGTTGCGCTGCCGCATGGGATGAAAAACCCGGCGGGGGGTACAGGGAACGCTGGCGGACACACCCTCACCCGCGAGTCAGAGGCGCTTCCCCGAGACAGGAGCGTTTGTACAAGAACCCCTCCCAACGAGAATTAATTTATCCCTGCCTGTTCCCTGTTCCTTCCTACGTCATCACTCCCCCGCATTGCCGAAACAATGGTTGCCGGGACCGTGAGCACCGATGAGATGAAGAAAACAAATGCAATCCCGCTGGTGAACGCGATCTGCGTATCTATGGGCATGTTCATACCGCCCACAACGAACATGTTCATCATCAGGTCCAGCGGGATGGTATTGAGGAGGAGGGGAAGCGCAAGGGTCATCGAGATCACCATGCCGGCGTTGCTCAGGTATGCACGCATCGACGATGCCACTCCCCGCCGTTTCAATGGAACGGCCGCCATGATCGCACTGGTGTTCGGAGGCTGGAACAGCCCGCTTCCAAACCCGTGCACGAACATCCAGACTGCGAGCACCCAGTACGGGGTATCGTACTGCATCAGGGAAAGCCCGACCAGCCCGACAAGGGAGAGCCCGAGCCCTCCGGTACTGATCGACCTGGACCCGTATTTGTCGGAGAGGTTTCCCCCCAGCGGCCCGGCGATGATCAGCCCGATCGCCATCGGTGTGATCAGAATGCTTGCCATGAGCGGGTCGTAGCCTCGCAGGCCCTGGAAGAACAGAATCATCAGGATCATGACGGCGCCGCGGGCGATAGAATTCAGAAACGCGCTTGCCTGTCCGTAGGCGAATATGTGGATGCCGAACAGGGAGAGGTCGATGAGTGGATCTTGAATTGTGAGTTCGCGGCGGATGAATGCGACAAGCGAAATAATGCCGACGGCAAGTGTGGCCAGCATTGGAACGGAGAGGAGCCCGAAGATGAGGCCGACGCTCAGGTAGACGGCCAGGGTCACGAAAGCAACCGTAAAGAGGAGTATGCCCGGCACGTCAAACGATTCTTTTCCGCTGAACTCCGTTACTTCCCTGAGCCGGGTGTGGGCGACATATGCGACAACGAGTCCGATCGGTACATTGAAAAAGAAGTTCAGCCGCCAGTCGATCATCGTCAGGAAACCGCCGAGGATCGGACCGACGACAAACGCAGCAGCCATGATCATGGAGAGGACACCCATTGCCCTCCCGAGTTCATAGCGGGGAAATGCATCTACAACGAGGATGTTGCCGTTCGCAACGAGAAACGCCCCCCCCACCGCCTGGAGGATGCGGAACCCGATGAGCTGGGTGATATCCGCAGCAAACCCGCACAGGAGCGAGCCGATGGTGAAGGCGACGAGTCCGAAGACATAGAGTTTTTTTCGCCCGTGGATGTCGGCAAGACGTCCGCATGCCGGTGCGAGGATGGTGATGATCAGTGTGTAGGCGATGAGCACCCACATCACCCCGATGAGGTTTGTATCCAAGTCCACCATGATCGTCGGCAGTGCGATGATCAGAGTGCTTGAGTTCAGTATGCCAACGAGCATTCCCAGAGAGGCCACGGTCAGGGCCACCCATTTATATCGATCGGTTTCTGTAAGTGGAGCTGTCAACATGATCATTCCTTTCTGTTTGTGGTACTGGTATCAAATACAGGAGAGATTTTTCAGAAAATGGCAGAGTTGCCGTATTTTTTTCCTATTTGGGTTTCTCAACGCAGGGTTCAGGGATCCGGCGCAGGTTTTCGATCATTCTGTCCAGAAGATTGCACGCCATATCCCGCTCCTCGTCGGTAAACCCCTGGAACAGAGACTCATTGATGGAGTCATAGACTTCGAGAATGATCTGTTTCATCCTGGCGCCCTCGGCGGTGAGAGATAGGAGATAAGCCCTGTGATCTGCGGGGTTGCGCATGCGCCGGATATATCCGGCTTCCATGAGTTTCCTGACGACACGGGTGCCTATCGCTTTGTCGACACCGCTCATCGAGACCAGTTCGTCCTGTCTCATCGGGTCACCCGCGCTCAACAGGGTCAGGAACGCGGCCTGGCTGGGGCCGATTGCATGAGGGGAAATTTTCCTGGTGAACAGTGTGCGATCAGACCAGTAGAGAAATCCAATCTTTTTCGTTACGCGTTCATCCTCCATTGCCTTCAGTTGATATGTCAATCGAGATATTTATACCTCTTGTTGACTGGAGACCGCCTGAGTTTTTCAAAACAATCATGATACCCCCTGCCATGGATCCAGCGCATGGAGGACCTGAAGACCGTGACCGGGATCGACCCTGTTTATCAGGACGGCACGACCGGGTTCCTCTTCGGCCCGTCGCCATCCGCCGGCGACACGGTAGGTACCCTCACGGGATCAAAACGATCATCCTCTATGGATCGGTGGCACGGGGAGATGCAGGTCCGGATTCAGATATCGATCTGCTGGTGCTCTGGAAGGGCGATGACCGGGAGGGATGGCGTGCAATGACCGGTATTGCATTTGATGTCATGATTGCGACAGGAGAGTCACATATCAGTCAACGTGATGGGTGCAGACACCTTTTCCGGATCTTCCGGTTTCGAACAAAATGTGATGCGAGAGGGGATCGAGGGTTGCCTGATCGGAATCGTGCCCGGGAGACGCTAGGTGCAGCTTGAGTACCTGGTAGCAGGTGGGTATTACAATGTTCATATGGCGGGCCTGCGGCCGTATGGTTCCATGACCGATACTATCCGACTCCGGCGTCCGCATGCCGTCAGCCCCGACCCGCATGAAATTCACCGCATGCTATCCTCTGTCCTGATGTAGTATGAACGAGAGATCCAATCCTCATATGATCGCCAGTCCACCACCTGACCCCGATCCCGTATATGCTGCCATCGACCTGATCCCTGATCACGAGGCAAAGCACCTCCTGTTAAACCTTGCACGGACAGTACCGGGCGTCGCCGATGAAGTCATAGCATACGCCCGGAAGCAGGCAGCCGCAGAAGACCACGAAGCGATCGCAGAGGCGGTATTTTCCGGCCTCGACTCCCTCGATGTAGACGACCTGTACACCCACTCCGGCAGTACCCGCGACGGGTACGTGGACATCTGCGACGAAGCCTGGAGGATGATCGAAGAGGAGGTCGAAGAGGCTGTCACAGAGATGAAAAAACTCCAGGAACACGGATTCCATAAAGCGGCGCGGGAGTACTGTATCGGGATCATGGAGGGCGCAGCCCGGTACCGGGACGCGGGTTCCGGGGTGCTCGAGTGGGCGGTAGATGCGCCGGACAACTGCATCAGG
>DAWO01000005.1:966-6310 GCA_002509485.1 Methanolinea sp. UBA477 | reverse complement strand
TCAGATATTGCCTGCAATGTGACAATCCCGTCGGCGACCATGACCTTCTCGAAGGGGACAAGGCCGAGATAATCAGGTTTACCCTCGTGATGTTTTCATGGAGAGACTCGTTTATTCCGACAGCCACCCTCAGGCCTGAAACCATTTATGGGGTAACGAACCTCTGGGTGAACCCCGATGTGACCTATGTCCGGGTTCTCGTGGACGGAAAGTCATGGATCGTGAGCAGGGAAGCGGCAGAAAAACTTGCCCTCCAGGACCACACTGTTGAGGTTGGAGAAGAGATCCAGGGATCATCGCTGATCGACGAGACGGTATCGCACCCGCTCTGTGGCGAGATCCCGATCCTGCCGGCATCCTTTGTCGATCCAGGCATGGCCAGCGGGATGGTGATGAGTGTTCCCGCCCATGCACCCTTCGATTATATAGCGCTCCGCGACCTCCAGTCAAAGGGCCTCTATACCGGTATTTCGCCAATTCCCCTGATCAGTGTGAAAGGGTATGGGGAGATCCCAGCGGCGGAAGCTGTCGAGAAAGCGGGCATATCAGACCAGAACGATCCCCGGATGGAGACTCTCACGCAGGAAGTCTACAGTGCAGAGTTTTCGCATGGACGGCTCTTCGATCGCTATGGAGGGGAAAGTGTCCGCGAGGCAAGAGAGAGCGTGGCCGACCTCATGGTGGAGAAGTACCAGTCGGTCTACATGTTCGAATTTGATTCGCGACCGGTTGTATGCCGGTGTGGCAGCAGGGTATTTGTGAAGATCCTCCATGACCAGTGGTTCCTCCAGTACAGCGACCCTGCATGGAAAGCTGATGTCGCCGCACACCTGTCGAAGATGGAACTTGTCCCGCCGGAGGTAAGGGCCGAATTCGAGAGAACCATCGACTGGCTCAAGGACTGGGCATGTACGCGAAGAATCGGGCTTGGAACCCGTCTGCCATGGGATCCGGACTGGCTTATCGAGCCCCTCAGCGATTCGACTATATATATGGCATATTACACGATCGCCCATCTCATCCGTGAGATCCCGGCAGAGAAACTTGATTTCCCTGTCTTCGAGTATATCTTTCTTGGCAGGGATTCCCCCTCCCTCCCCGAAAGGGAGAAACTGGAGGCGATGAGAAAGGAATTTTTGTACTGGTATCCCTACGATTTCCGCTTCTCGGCAAAAGACCTGATATCGAACCATCTCACCTTCCAGCTCTTCCACCATACTGCTATATTCCCGGGAGAATTGCTGCCGCAGGGCATGGTGGTCTTTGGCATGGGCCTCTTAAACGGGGCAAAGATGTCTTCGAGCAAGGGGAACGTGTTTCTTCTCGAGGATGCCATCCAGACCTTTGGCGCGGATACGGTGAGGATGTTTCTGGTCGGAAGTGCCGAGCCCTGGCAGGACTTCGACTGGAGGGATGAACTCGTCGCCTCAACACGAAAGCAGATAGAGCGGTTCGCCCACACCATACGGGAATCTTTGGGGACTTTTGGTGAGACCCTCGACATGGACCGCTGGCTGGTGTCAAAGATGCAGGGACACATTGAGCGGACCACTGCCGCTCTCGAGAACTTCCAGACCCGGCAGGCATTGCAGGAATCATATTATGCGATTGAATCAGACCTCAAATGGTACCGTCGCCGTACCGCCGGCCAGCCCGGTGGTACCAGCGGTCTGCAAAATCTCTGTTCCACATGGACGCGCCTGCTTGCACCCATCATACCATTCACGTGCGAGAGACTGTGGCGTGATCTTGGCGGTGAGGGACTGGTGTCCTTTGCCACCTGGCCAGAACCCGATTCCGGGCTCGTCGACACCGGGCTTGAACTGGCTGAAGAACTCCTGGCGAGAACTGTCGAGGATATCGAGTCTATCTTAAAGATTATCCAGATCACTCCGACTTCAATCACAATCTTCACGTCTCCGCCATGGAAGCGGGGGATCTTTGCCACTGTCGCGGAGTCTGAAGACCGCTCCCAGGTGCTCCGTGAGATAATGAAGGACGAGGAGATGCGAAAGCGCGGAAAGGAGGTTTCCGAGACGACGAAACAGGTGACAACACTTATCCACCGTCTCCCGCCCCAGCTGGTCGTGCAGTTCCTGAAACGCGATCTCGATGAGCGTGCCGTCTTTGAAGGAGCCACTGATTTCCTTTCAAGGGAATTCGGTGTGCCGGTTTTCATCAGGGACGCGGAGGAGAGTGGGCATGCGAAGGCGCGCTCGGCACTTCCCTTCAAACCGGCAATTGTCATCGAATAGGAAAAATCTTATTTTTTCTCGGCTGTCTTTGCTTTTTTTACCCGTTCCTTGGTCGAATAGCCGGTCACATCGTCGAGAAACCTCCGAAAACGCCTGTTCGTATCAAGGATAACGTCATCATTCACCGAGATATCTGACTCGGTATCGATAACCAGGGTTTTTCCACCGGTGCCAGGCGAGACATCGAGACTCTTCAGGGCCCCGAAGGAGATGCGGTAATGCTCCCCTTCGCACGAGATCTCGGTCCCGAAGTGTTCTTTTAATTTTTCCACGATGGTTTCCCTGAGATCTTTTGTAAAACCGCGTTTTACCGGATACTCTTGCATAATACTTTTTTAGGAGGATGAAATATGTTAATCTAATGTCGCAAGAACCCATCGATATAAAAATTTACTCCAAGCCCCTCTCAACAGAGGATTCTTCTGTCCTCGTGGGATTCCCTGGTAGCGGGCTTGTGGGCAGCATCGCACTCCAGTACCTGGTCGAGCAGCTGGAGTTTACCCAGATCGGGAGCATGAACAGCAAATACTTCCCACCCCTGGCAATGATGAACAAAGGTGTCATCAATGTCCCAGTACGGATATATGAGAAAGACGCGCTCTCAGTCATCGTTGCCGATATCCCCATACACCCGATGATCTGCTACGAGGTTGCCAACGGTATCATGGACTGGCTCATGCCGTTTGGGATCAGGGAGGTGGTGACGATTGCCGGTATAATCACGAATGAACCGGAAAAGAGGGTCTTTGGTGTCGCCTCCGCCGAAAGCGCTCTCCCCCGGATACAGGAAAAGACTCTCATCCTGCCAATCGGGAGTATCTCCGGTATTGCAAGCAGTATCCTCACCGAATGCAAGATACGGGATATTCCTGCATACGGCCTGCTCGGTGAGACTATCAACGCCCCTGATCCCCGTGCATCCGCTGCGACGATCGAAGTCCTGAACAAGATGTTTGACCTCTCGCTCGATGTCCAGCCGTTACTGGAGCAGGCAGAGGAGATAGAAGCGACCATGCACAAACTGGCAGAGCAGGTACAGTCGGCCGAGAATATGCCCAAGAAAGAACAACTTCCCATGTACGGGTGATTGCCATGAAATGTTTTGCATTGACAGGAATCGCTCCCGAAGTCATCAGGGAGCTCAAACAGGGAAAACCGCGCACCCTGGAACTACAGAGCACGCACAACGTAGTGACCCTGGCAGGTATCGAACCCGGGACTGCCATCTTCATGACGTCAATCGACATGGAAGACCTCGATCCCGGAGATTCCGGAATCATCGTGGATGTCGTCTCAATAAGTATCACGATGAAGAGGATGGTGGAATTCACCCAGGGGTACCATTACGAGGAGAGAGAGAGGATGTCGGCCCGAATCAAGGTCCGGTGCGTCGGTGCATCGACAGTAAAAAGCGTCACACACGAGGGGTTCATCCAGCCGATCACCGTCGACGTGGTGAAATCATCCTGTTACCACGCAGTCTAGGAGATGCCCCCAAATCACACTTTTTTGCGCGGACGGTTCCGTATTCTGGATTGGGAAGTCCCCAGGACTGATAAAATTCTCAAAATTTGGCTCTTTTCTACCTGGTGTGGGTAGGATTGATGAACCGGATACATCTTGTGGGGGCTATCCACCCCCACACCCCCATGTGCGATGCCACGCCGCTGCCCGAAAAATACCACGAGGCTGATTCACAGTCAAAATTTGAGCAATTGGGTATGGGTGATGTGAGGACGCTCCGGCGGCGGTTGAGAGTGACTGGATCGGTATGCAGATAACAATTCGATTCAGTCTCCCCACACAAAACAGCGAGGAGGCCAAAATGCAAGGGTTTTTCACGGGCTCTACACGGGGGTCGGCAACATATCTTTTGAAGTGCATACTTTTCCCGCCTGTTACGATACTTAAATATGGATAATTACATACATATAGTGCTGCAGCAATCTGGGCCTGTGGCTTAGCCAGGATATAGCGCCGGGCTTCTAACCCGGATGTCGGGGGTTCGAATCCCTCCAGGCCCGTCTACCCTGTTTTCAAGAGAAAAAAGTTTTGATTCATTCCACATCTGTGACCAGGAGAACATCTGATACGTCGTGCTGCCTCTGCGCGAGCTTTTTTGCCTTAAAGATGTTCTTTCCTTCCTTGCCTATCGCGATACCGCGGTCCTCGTCACTGACTTGGATATGGGCGACCCTGGAATCGCCTTCCCCATCAAAATCAACCGCTGTGACCTTGGCCGGCAGGAAACAATTCCTGATAAACTGCTCAGGGTCGGGCGAGTATTCAACCACTTCAATCTTCTTGCCCATCACATCCATGGCCTTCTTGATACTGGATCCCTGACGGCCTATTGCCAGGCCCATCTCTCCGGGGTTTACCACAAAGATCAACCGGTTGTTCCTTTCATCTATCACGCAGTCCCTGCTGCCCGCTCCTGTGAGTCGCTCGAACTGGGATATAAGGCGCATACAGTCTTCTGTCAGTATAACTTCCGGCATGCTCATGCCCTCTTGAGGGAAAGGATGTCTGACTCACCCGCATCCACGACAGCCAGTGCACTCACCATAAACGGCTTTCCGCATGCCTTGCCCAGCTGGACGCTGGATCCGTCAAAAGTGTAGATAAACAGATCTTCATCGGGGGTAATCGAGTCCCTGAAGTTTTTCGGACAGTTTTTTGCAACGACCACAAGCTGGGCTTTGCCTTCATGTATACATTGTTCGGTTTTGTTCTGACCAAGAAGGACATCTCCTGTCTTGATTGCCCTTCGTAGCGAAGTATTAAAATCCATTACAATTCTCCTAGTTCAATGGTTTCGCGATAAGTTTGACATCTCCGGTGCCGAGCTGGATAGGCTGGCCCACAATGACGTTTTCAGTAACACCATTCAATTCATCAACTTCATTTGCCACCGCAGCATCAAGCAGGTGATTGACAGTCACTTCAAATGCCGCACGGGAGAGAACACTCTCCTTTTCCCCGGCAATGCCGTGCCTTCCTATCTGCTTGACCTCTCCCTCCATGCACATCATATCTGCGACGAGCATGATGTGCCGGACATCCACGAGGATACCCTGCTCGGATAG
>DAWO01000005.1:0-925 GCA_002509485.1 Methanolinea sp. UBA477 | reverse complement strand
AGGTTGGAGCCTTCAGTATAAAGTATATACTCTCCGCTCTCCTTTCTCACTACCACGCGCTCTATGTCGTCAATACCCTGAACGATGACATTGCGGACATGCTCTGCCAGCTGGAAGAGATTCTGGTAGCTCTCCCTGTTCTTGGGCACGAAGATGATCGTCGCATCGGATTCCCCGGTCTCGTGTTCGAAATCCCTGTAATGACGCCGTTCACGGATTTTGCTGGGAGCGACCTCGACGATGTCGGATACCGGTATCTTTCGCTTTTCACAGACGGCAACATTGAGGTACACCACGATCTGCATGTTTTCCATGTCGATCGTTATATCCCCGAACTCGTGGAGGGGGGCGGCCTCGATCTGCCAGCTCACCTCCCGTGCCAGGTCCCGGTCACCCGAATATTCGGTCTTGAGGTAAATGGTCATGGTAGGTGTGCTCGGCTCCTTTCTGGCATCCATTATCTCGATAAGACGGGGAAGCCCCAGCGTGACGTTGATCTCGGCAACACCGGCATAGTGGAAGGTCCGCATCGTCATCTGGGTTCCCGGCTCGCCGATGGACTGGGCGGCGATGACTCCCACCGCCTCACAGGCCTCGATACGGGTATTCTGGTATTCGGTCAAAACACGTGCCAGGACCGAGTCGAACTTCTCGGCAGAGATATCCTTGCCGGTCAGGTAATTTTTCAGCTGCTCTTTGGTTTTTACAGGGAGTTCTGCGCAATCGATCTTTGCCTCGTATTCGGGAAGCATGATTTTACACCTCCTCCTTGAGAACGCTCTCCACTATTCCTTTCACATCCACTGGATCACCGAAACTGCTCTTCATGGGGTCGGTTCCGTCTTCACCATACCTGAACAGGATTATCCTTCCTGCGGTGGTACGGACAGTCCCGTCATATGCCACCTTGAGATCCTGGAGGGCG
>DAWO01000002.1 GCA_002509485.1 Methanolinea sp. UBA477 | reverse complement strand
CCGGCCAGATAGCGGCGAAACTGAAACGGCTCTTCCGGAAAGACCTGCTGGCCACGGTCCTTGACCTCTCACTGCTCCGCCGTATCGAGAGGCACCTCGAGGATTACAACGTGACATTCCGCGGCTTTCGCCCCCTGACCCGGATTGAATGCACCGATATCACCATCTCGATGGGTGAGATCGTTGTCAATGCAGTTCGTCCTCCATACCACGACGAGGATATCATTCTCGCACCGGATGACGAGTCTTTTGCACGGGCTCTCGCGCTTCGAATAGCATGGGTCAACCTGTTCGAGAAGATGAAGTTCGAATACTCTCCAGGACTCTCTCTTCCTCTCGTTCTCATGGATACCGGACGTTTTGAAGATACGGTGATGTTTATTCTGGAGAAGCTCTCCGTTGCCGGAGTACCATGCATCAACATCTCTTCGGGGGAGAACAGGGACGGTGTGACAATGTCACTGAAAGGGGTGGCCACAAGAAGGATGCCCCCTGACACGCAGGCAGAGCTCTTTGCCAGAAATTCCACAGAGCTCTCCGGAGGCAGGTTCTCACTCCGGGCAAGCGGAGATGAATTCTGCATCGAATTAACATACCCTGTCGGCAAGACCGGGAGCATGAATAATGCGGATGCAGGAGAAATATCATAGATGTGATTGTGCATGGAGAAAAACCCCCAGATCATCCGGTTATCAGGGCGCATCGATGCCACGACGGCGCCCGGAATGGAGGAAGAACTATCTTCCGGAATAGAAGAAGGTACACGGGCGATGATCATCGATCTCGAAGCAGTGGAGTACATGAGCAGCGCAGGACTTCGTGTTCTCCTGTCAGCGCTCAAAAAAATGAGATTGGTTGGCGGAGAGATGCGTCTCTCTTCCCTGCAACCGCACGTTCGGGAAGTCTTTGAAATGACAGGTTTTTCACGTCTTTTCACGATCTGTGCAGATATCGGCGATGCACAATCGAGTTTTTAAACCCGTCCCAATTCTCTCTCTTCTCTTCCATACAGCAGGTTCCGCGGAACGAAACTGACATGTATGCACAATAATGTATATACCTATACAACGCATAGATGGATCTCATGAAGACCAAGATCCTTCTGGACGAGGAAGAGATGCCACGGAGATGGTATAACGTCATGGCCGATCTTCCCTCTCCACTCGATCCTCCCCTCCATCCACAGACTGGTAAACCGGTCGTTCCTGACGACCTCGCACCGATCTTCCCGATGGAGCTCATCCGCCAGGAGATGAGCCCCGAGCGTTTCATCGACATACCCGAAGAGGTGAGAGATATCCTCCGCCTCTGGAGACCAAGTCCGCTCTACCGGGCAAACCGCCTGGAAAAGCTCCTCAGGACACCGGCACGGATCTATTACAAGTATGAAGGAGTAAGCCCCCCCGGGAGCCACAAACCGAATACAGCCGTAGCCCAGGCGTACTACAACATGAAGGAAGGCAAGGAGCGTATCGCCACCGAGACCGGTGCCGGCCAGTGGGGATCGGCCCTTGCATTCGCCACCCAGATCTTCGGGCTTGAATGCACAGTCTACATGGTGCGCTCCAGTTATGCACAAAAGCCGTACCGCAAATCCATGATGCAGGTGTGGGGAGCCGAGTGCATACCAAGCCCGAGCACGAAGACACAATCAGGCAGGGCAGTGCTTGAAAAAGATCCCGAAACAACCGGAAGCCTGGGAATAGCAATCTCCGAAGCGGTTGAAGATGCGGCCTCCCATCCGAATACCAACTATTCGCTCGGGTCTGTTCTCAACCATGTCTGTATCCACCAGAGTATCGTGGGCCTCGAGAGCCGCGAGCAGATGGCACAGGTGGACGATTACCCTGATATCGTCATCGGATGCGTCGGAGGAGGATCCAATTTTGCAGGGATCTCGTCTCCTTTCGCCGGCGACAAGATGACCGGAAAACACCCGGATGTAGAGATCATCGGGGCCGAACCGGCCTCGTGTCCGACCCTGACAAGAGGGCCCTATACCTACGACTTCGGAGATGTCGCAGGCCTCACCCCGCTCCTGAAGATGTTCACGCTCGGGCATGACTTTGTTCCACCCTCCATCCACGCCGGGGGCCTGCGTTATCACGGGGTTTCTCCCATAGTCTCCCGCCTGGTGCATGACGGTGTCATACGTGCGGTATCGTATCACCAGAACGAGGTATTCGATGCTGGCCAGATATTTGCCCGGACTGAGGGAATAATCATAGCGCCCGAGACTTCCCATGCGGTGAAGGCCGCAATCGATGAAGCGATAAAATGCCGCCAGACTGGCGAGGCAAAGTCCATCCTCTTCAACTGTTCCGGCCATGGTCACTTTGACATGTCGGCATACGATGCATTCTATGCAGGCCAGCTTGTCGACTACGAATACCCCGAGCAACTGATCAGGGAATCGCTTGGCCGGCTGCCAAAGATCGGGCAGTAGAGGGGAAGAGGGTTCTCCCCTCACCGGGTGTTTTTTTTTGGATCGAGATTGAACAAACCCGGATACCGTGAGTTCTTATGAAGAGGATCGGATTTCTCATCAACCCGGTGGCAGGGATGGGCGGTACCGTAGGATTGAAAGGTACCGACAACCTCTATGCTGAAGCGGTCAAAAGAGGGGCGAAACCCGGTTCCTGGAGACGGGCCCTGGCAACAATGAGCAGGATTCAGGACTGTGGTTTTCACTTCGTCACCTGCTCGGGTCCGATGGGGGAAGACATACTGGTCAAAGCCGCGATTCCGGGCTATGATGTTGTGTATCACACACCGGACCGGAGTTTTTCCAGCGACACGAGGGCGGCATGCCAGCGGTTTCTCGAGGCGGGTGTGGAGATGATCCTCTTCTGCGGTGGAGACGGCACCGCCCGCGATCTCTTCGACGTGGTGCGGGGAAAGATCCCCATCCTTGGAATCCCGGCAGGTGTAAAGATGTACTCCTCTGTTTTCGCAGTATCTCCCGGAGCTGCGGCGGATATCATGAAGAGTCTCTCCCCGGCATGTGGTGAATCACCGAAGAGGATCCCCATCAGGGATACGGAGGTGGTAGACGTCGACGAAGAGGCATACCGCCACGGAGAACTCAAAACCCGCCTGTATGGTTTTGCAAAAAGCCCGTATGTTCCCTGGCTTGTCCAGTCAACAAAGCAGGTGTTCGAGGAACGCGATGAGGAACGGGCCAAGGAAGAAATATCACGTTTTCTCACGGAAGTGGTGCGAGGGACGCCCGAAATCCTCTACATTCTCGGCCCCGGGACCACCACGGGATCCATTGCGCAGCAGTGTGGTATAAAAAAGACCCTGCTCGGGTTTGACGCCATGAAAGAATGCCGACTTGTAGAGACCGATCTGAACGAGAAGGATATGCTCGGGCTCCTTGACAACAATGAGAAGGTGCGCCTCGTTGTGAGCATTATCGGGGCCCAGGGATCCGTTCTTGGCAGAGGAACGCAGCAGGTAAGCCCTGCAGTGTTGAAGAGGATCGGCGTGGACAACATCATCATTATAGCGACACCCCACAAACTCCAGGAGACACCTGTGTTATTCTTTGACACAGGAGATCCGGATCTCGACGGATCGTTCGGAGATTTTGTCTCGGTGATATCGGGTTACAGGGTAGCGCAGAGAAGATCTGTGGGCAGGAACAGAACCTGATCCGGGGTTTTTGGAAGGATCTGCCTGATGAATGTGGATTCAAATCCTTTTTCTGGTCCAGGATACCTGTAATATCAGGATGGACGAGATAACGAAGGCATTCGATTCGGGTGCTTCCGCATACGATGCCCAGAGACGATTCATTATCCCGGGATTCGACGATTTTTACGAGGCAGCGATCTGGGCTGCCGAATGGCCGGGAGAAAACCCGGCAATCCTCGATATTGGTGCAGGAACCGGTCTTTTCTCAAGCCTTCTCCTGCAAAAGTACCCCCAGTGCACGATCACCCTGCTGGACGTATCGGAAAAAATGCTGGATGTGGCGCGAAAGCGTTTTTTCGGAATGAACAATGTCGCATACCGTATACAGGATTACCGTTGCGAGACGCTTGGAGGATGCTACGATATCATCTGTTCTGCACTCTCCATTCATCACCTCGAACACGAGGAAAAACGCTCGTTATATGAAAGAATATTCCAGGTTCTGAATGAAGGCGGTGTATTCGTACATGCAGAGCAGGTTCTGGGGGAATCGGGCTGGCAGCAGGTGCGTAATTACGCGTACTGGGATGAGTTTGTCATGAACGGGCCGCAGGGCAACCAGTTGAAGGAGGCAATGAAACGTCGGGACAGCCTGGATAAGGTCGAGAGACTGTCCACACAACTGAAATGGCTCACAGAGATCGGGTTTTTGGACGTGGATGTCGTATACAAGAACAGGTCATTTGCAGTCTTCATGGGCCGAAAGGGGGACTCGCGATCCGGGGACCGAATACGATAAGGTTACAATTCAATACAGTAACGTATATATATGTTCATTGAAGTACATAATAATACATGAAATCTCTACTTCATGATGCGGTGATGCCCCTGGACTGGGGGCCGCCGTCGAGGAGACGGCTGATGGAGATTGCACAAAACCCGGTAGAAAACCAGGGAAGAATGCCAGGATCATCCCGGTAATCAAAGAGATTCCCGTGCCCGGGGTTGATCCCTATGCCCTCTTCCGGGCATTGGGTGTAAAAAGAGGGTACATTCTCGAATCAATAGAAGGGGTTCCCCGCAGGGCGGTCCGATCCATCATCGGACTCGAACCGGATATCGTCGTTTCATTTCTTGATGAACCTGTAATCGATGGAAAAAGCGATCTCGTATCCCTCTTCTCATCGCCGGAAGGAGATAACCCTGTTGCCCGGCTCCGTGATCTCATGGGCCGGATCGAGTCGCGCGATTCGCACATTACAGATTTTTTTGGGGGCTTCGTCGGATATTGCAGTTATGACACGGTTACGGAACTGACCGCCGGACTCGTCGAGGCAGGCAGAGCCGATATCCCCCTTGCCCGGTTCATGCTTGGAACCCGGGGTATCGTGTATGACCATGTGAAGGCGGTGTGTACCCTGTTTGACAACGCGATCATACTCCCTGGTATGGATGGAGTGAGTGAGTACAAAAAGGCCCGGGAGAGGCTGGAATCCCTGGAAAAGCAGATTGATGACGCAGTTTTCGTTTCGGATGGAATAGAGGATGTATCAGGAGATCACGCGTTTGAGTGGGAATCGTCTCTCTCACAGGAGAGTTACGAGGATGCGGTCGGGAAAGCCCAGGAACGGATAAACGCCGGGGATATCTTCCAGGCTGTCCTGTCCCGGAAGATCTCGGGCAGTTTCGATGGGAACCCCCTCGGAATCTATGGAGCCATACGCCGGATCAACCCTTCCCCGTACCTCTATTTCCTGGATTTCGGGGATGAGGCAATAATTGGATCAAGCCCGGAGATGCTTGTCCGGGTGGAAGGTGATACAGTCCAGACCGTACCCATAGCCGGCACGCGACCCAGGGGAAGGGATGCAGCCGAGGATGATCTGCTCTCGAAGAACCTCCTTTCCGACCCAAAGGAACTCGCAGAGCACCTGATGCTTGTTGATCTTGCCAGGAATGATATCGGCAAAGTATCCTGCTTTGGATCGGTCGAGGTCACTGAATTCATGGAAGTTGAACGCTTCTCCCACGTCCAGCATATCGTCTCGCGGGTATGCGGAACCCTGCGCAAAGACTGCGACCGTTTTGATGCGTTTATCTCATGCTTCCCGGCGGGAACGGTCAGCGGAGCTCCGAAGATCAGGGCGATGCAGATCATCTCCGAACTGGAGACCCAGCCGAGAGGGCTGTATGCGGGGGCAGTCGGGTATGCCGCGTTTGGAAAGAGCCTTGAATTCGCCATTGCCATCCGGACATTGAGAGTCAGTGCCGGAAGGGTCGAGTTTTCGACAGGAGCAGGTATTGTTGCGGACTCAGTCCCGAAAAACGAGTACGAGGAGACAGAATTCAAGGCCAGGGCCATGATGGCGGCCATCCACCAGGCGGGTGATACATCGTGAATGTGGTGATCGTTGACTGCTTTGACAGCTTCACCTATAACCTCTTCCAGATGGTCGGACAGATGGGGGCAAGTCCCATACCGATCAGGTCTGACATGCCGCTGGAAAGTGTCCGAAAGGCAGAACCCGACCGCATAATACTCTCGCCCGGTCCCGGAAGACCGGAGGATTCCGGTGTCTGCCGGGAGGTAATCCGGCATTTTGCCGGGGACGTTCCGATCCTTGGAGTCTGCCTTGGCCACCAGACGATCATACACAGCTATGGTGGCAGGATCTGCCGCATGAAATCTCCCGTGCATGGAAAAACGAGCAGTATCATGCATTCCCGAAATGGCATCTTCGCCGGCCTTCCAAGTCCGATCCAGGCTACTCGATACCACTCGCTGGCGGTTGACCCGGATTGCATGCCAGAAGAGTTCGAGACCCTGGCGGTGGCGGCCGATGACCGGTGCATCATGGCAGTGCGGCATCAGCATCTTCCCATCACCGGTGTGCAGTTCCATCCCGAGAGCGTGATGACACCGGCAGGCATGCATCTTATCGAAAACTTCCTTGTCCTGGGTGGTGCCTGATGAAGACGATTCTTTCCAGGCTCGCAGAAGGACGGGATCTCACACCATCCCAGGCACAACAGGCGATGTATCTCCTGGCTTCAGGGCAGGCGTCGGAAGGCCAGACAGGCGCATTCCTCGCAGCTCTCCATCTCAAGGGGGAGACGGCCGAAGAGATTGCCGCATTCGGCCAGTTATTGCGCAGGTACGCTGTCTGTATCAATCCACGGGTGACAGGGCCGCTGGTCGACACGTGCGGAACCGGAGGCGACGGCAAAGGGACGTTTAATATCAGCACAGCTGCCGCGCTGGTTGCGGCAGGAGCAGGTGTCCGGGTTGTAAAACACGGAAACAGGAGCGTCAGCAGTTCATGCGGATCGGCAGACGTCCTCGAAGAGCTGGGAGTAAAGG
>DAWO01000020.1 GCA_002509485.1 Methanolinea sp. UBA477 | reverse complement strand
TCATCCGTTCGCCTGTGAAGGAGCGGTCGGAGATGCCGCTGCAGGGAGTGGCAGGGCAGATTGAGATCTTGCCTGAATACCGGGAGGCACTCGGCGGGATCGAATTCAACTCCCACCTGATCCTTCTCTGCTGGATGCACCAGGGGAGACGGGACCTCCTGAAGGCCCGGGCCCGTAAGGTCTCTTCCGATCTGCCAGAAAAAGGTGTTTTTGCACTCAGGTCGCCCGATCGGCCGAACCCCATATCCTTCAGCATAATCCGGCTGGTAAAAAGACACGATGCAGGGATCCTCGAGGTGGATAACCTCGATCTCATCGATGGAACACCGGTACTGGATATCAAGCCCTACCAGCCCGGGTGGGATGCTGTCTTCGCTGCCACGACCCATGACCGGACAGAGAAGATCCGGAAGATGGGGCCTTTCCGGTACCGGGAAAGCCTGATCCGGGAGGCGGTAAACTACCACGGGGAATGGTGCACGGGGGCTGCCATGGCTGTACGAATTGCAGAGAAAGCGTCCGGGCTGGTTGACGGGGACCTCCGGAGACCCGACATCTCGGTCGATCCCGGCACTGATCCCTGCCTGGCGGATGCGATCATAGGCATCACGGGTGCCCGCCCCGGAAACCGGAGAATTCGCCTGACCGGTCTCCTGGACCGCCAGGCTTCCATGAACCAGGTAAAATTTTTCTTTTCGGAGAGAATCTGCATATTTTCTGTACGACCTGGAGATCGGGAGCCGGATGCTGTCTTAGCTGCAGACGAGGAGAGCCTCTTTTCCCTCGAGTGCAGGCCATCTTCTGAATAACACACGTTCGATCAGAACCTGATTCGTTCCGCACCACTGTAGATGACCATTCGCGGTGGCCTGACAAACCCGGCCAGGGTCATGTTCATCGCCCGTGCGAGATCGATTCCTTCAGCCGAAGGAGCATTGTTGGTAACGACGATGGGAATGCCGGAACGCCAGAACTTGCGTACCATGCCGGCCGGCATCCTTCCCGAACAGCTGATGAACGTATGACCGGGATCAATCCCCGCGAGAAGCGCCTTTCCAATCACCTTGTCAACAGAATTGTGACGCCCGATATCCTCGGCATGGTCGATCACACCGCCATCGGTATCGAAAAGGACAGTACAATGAGTCCCTCCCGTCTCGCGCCATAAAACGGCATAGTCATTGAGGCACGTCATCGCGGCAAAGATCGTGTCGCGGTGGACAGATGTTTTGGAACCAAACTTCCTGCCATTCCCGGGCATCTCTGACGGATACCCCACCCCTCCCGATGAAGTGGTCTCATGGGGCCGGAGAAGAACACCATCATCGAAGTCGGTCACCGTTACAGAAACATCCGGGAATGCAATCCTGATCATTTCGATCTGGCCGGCTCCTGATACGATACCCTCGCTGACCAGGTAGCCGCAGGCAAATTCCGCGAGGTTGTCCGGACTCATCGTCTGCCTCACAACGAGGTGACCGTTCACGAAAAGCCGGACCGGATCTTCGCGGCAGACAGTTACGGTCCTGGGATTGAGGTGGCCGTCATCAAGTGACATGACCTGGTATTCGAGGGTCAGCGGGGGGGTTCCGTCATCCGCAACCTCAATTTTTGTGCGATAAGTCATGTATGAAAAAATAATTGTTTCCATCTGATAATACTGCCGAGTCGCCTTTTGCCGCATTTTACGGCCTCACATGGGAAAGGCGGGCAATTTCCCGGCATTCATGATGACAGAGGTGGTAACATGGAAATTAAAAAGAATTAAATTAATAGAGAAATTAATTATATTTTATTAATTTGCGCGGTGACATTGAACTCTCTGTCCCGGCTCCCCGGACCATTCACATGAAACGACGGTATCTCTCGCTCACCCAGTACGATGAAGCTATCCGGATTATGAAGGAGGTATTTCCTCCCATTGGGATGACCGAGCGTGTTTCAATCGAGCATGCCACAGGCAGGGTGACTGCCGAACCCATCTATGCGTCCTACTCGGTCCCTGAGGTAAATCTCGCAGCAATGGATGGCATCGCTGTCCGGAGCGAGGATACGAAGGGAGCCGCGGATCAGCACCCCATTACTCTCGAAAATTATTACCAGGTCAATACCGGACAGATCGTCCCGGATGGCTATGATGCCGTCATCATGATCGAAGATGTCTGGCGGGATGATACGAGGTGTACAATCCGGAAATCCGCGTTTCCCGGTCAGTTCATACGGCCTGCAGGAGAGGATATACGGCAGGGAGAACTCATACTCCCGCCCAATCACGTGATACGGCCTTTCGATATCGGAGCGCTGGCGACGTACGGTATCACGAACCTGCTCGCTGTGTCTGTTCATATCGCGCTCATCCCCATTGGAGACGAACTCGTGCCTGCCGGAGCGAGACCAAAGCCGGGTTCGGCCGTCGAGAGCAACACGCTCTTTGCACGGGAATACTTCTCAGGTATGGGCGCGACCTGCCACCGGTATCCCATCACCCGTGACGATCCGGAGATTATCACCGAAGCTCTCTGCCATGCGGTACAGGACAACGAGGTGGTCGTCCTGTTCGGCGGTTCATCTGCCGGGACCAAGGACTGGCTTGAATGGGTGATCTCATCGTGCGGAGATCTCCTCTTCCATGGAGTGGGTATGAAACCCGGTACACCGATGTTGCTCGGGTCCCTGGAGGACAAACCCGTCTTCGGTGTCCCCGGATTTCCAATAGCTGCGGCATGCGTCATCAGGGAATTCGCAAGCCGGCTCCTGGAGTGGTGGGGGCTCGCACCCTACCCGCTCTTTTCAACGCGGGCACATCTTGCCCAGCGGATTCACTCCGATCTCGGCTACGAAGAGTTCATCCAGGTATCTGCCGCCAGGGTAGGTGACAGGATCTGCGTGATGCCCCATTCCAGGGGAAACGGGGTCCAGATGTCCCTTGTACGGTCGAATGGCTATATCCGCATCCCGGCTTCCCACGAGGGCATCGACGCCGGAGAAGAGATCCAGGTCCGGATCACCTGCCCTCCGTCTCAGGTCGACAACACGCTGCTCGTCTGCGGGGTCCGGGATGAATGCATACATCTCCTGGGTGACCGTCTCTCATCGAACGGGTATCACCTGCACTGCTGCAACACCATGGTCACAGGAGCCCTTCGGATCCTTCAGATGAAGAACTGCCATGCGGCGTCTGTCACCCTTCCACGTACCGATAACTGGGAAGGAACGGACCATCTCGCCCGGATAGTCGGTCGCGACTTCATACGAGTGACAGTCGCCGAGGCCGAACTTGGACTCGTCTCGAGGGACAATCTGAAGATCGAAGACCTCGATGGGGCCAGGTTCATCAACCGGCCACCCTGGGTCCCCGCACGGATGCTTCTCGATATGCTTCTCGACCAGAACGCCGTGCAGGCAGAGAATATCAGCGGTTACGAAAACCAGGCGCGAAGTGAAGACACCATGGTTTCTGCAATACGAAATGGCAGCGCCGATGCAGGAATCTGCCGGAAGAGAACGGCCGATAAGACCGGTCTCTCCTGGCTGCCACTCGGATACGAATCATACGAACTGGTATTTCCGCTCGCTTCACTGGAGGATTCCACTACCGCTGATATCCTCATTATACTGAAGTCCCCGCAGTACAGGGAATCAATCACCCGGCTCGGGTACAGTACGACAAGAACCGGTTCGTTCACCCCTATCGCCTCTTTCTGGCGTGACAGCGAGTCTTCCTGGAATACCGAGGTGGTGTGATGCCATGACGCCAGGCGGACCAGGAAACCGGATTCACGGAGAAGCCTCCCGGTACCGTCTCGATCTCAGGATGGGGATACCCCGGTCACACATAAAGGGAGCCCTCGAGTCCTGGATCGGGGATTCGGGACTCTGCTCCGATCCCGATCGCCATCCGTACCTGGTCCTTACCGAGATAGCATCACGTGGGATTGATGATCAGGACTCTATAATGCAGGCTATTGCCAGCAGCGCTGACCAGGCAGGCCCAATCCAGGTATCGGTCAGTCCGGTCCAGGGGATTACGCTTCCCAGGGATCACTCGTCCTACGAGATAACCCCCTCTACGGGACTTCGTTCGTTTGTTCTTCTGCTCTCAAAAAATTGTCAGATAGTCAACCACCCGGGATCCTTTATCGATATGATAAGCCGGGAAAGGCCGGCGCCGGTCACAATCCCCTCCCAGCTTCCCGCAGGCAATCAATTCCAGTCATCGCGACGGCCGGCATGTGAGAAGCCCAGGTCCTACAGTGGAAAAGGGGAAGACGAGAACAGCGCGATGGTCCGGTATTTGAAAGAGAGGGATGCAGAACCGGTGTTAATCGAGATCCTGCGGATGGTCCTTCGCAGGGACGGGACGCCGGTTGGAGAGTATGATCTCTGCCAGAGGAGATGGCTTCCTTCCAAAAAATCAGTCTCAGGAAAGAATGCCCGGCTCTCCCTGAGAAAGTTCCGGGTAGCCCGGGGATACCAGCTGACCGGGGCTTATTACCACGAAGATCCCCGGATATATATCATAAGCGACCTTCACCTCGGGCACGCAAACAGCATACCCAGGTACAAGAGGCCCTTCTTACTGAGCAATCCCGGGGAGATGGACAGGGTGCTTGTCAGGAACTGGAACTGGACCGTAAAAGAGAGTGATACGGTCATATTCCTCGGGGATATGTCCTACATGGGAGAAAAGACCACAGAATACTATATCGACCAACTGAACGGGAGCATATTCTATCTTGAAGGGAACCACGATCCCTACTATCCCTTCATGTCGCACTGTCTCCTGATGCGCTACCGGGGAGTCAGGTATCTCTTCATACACGATCCCAAGGAACTGACCAGGCCATTCGACGGGTGGGTCATTCACGGCCATGTCCACAACAAGGACCTGACCCAGTATCCCTTCTTCAATCCTTTCACACGGATGGTCAACGTGAGCGCAGAACTGATCGGGTACCATCCCATCCCGCTCGACGAGATCCACGAACTGGTGTGCGGAACCGATGAAGTCGTGACGTTCCGCGATATCTCAAGGCCTGCTGAGCGAACAGGGGCCATCCGTGCAGACCGGAACGTTCGTCTGCGCTCACGTGGTTCATCATGAAAAAGATAAAACCTGAAGTATACAGTTACCTTGAACAGAGAGGCGGAGTCATCCCGGAGCGGAACAAGCGGCTCTATACCGTCCGTCTCCGGATACCCGGGGGTGAGATCACTCCCGACCAGATGCTCGGCATCGGGCGGGCCGCACGGAGGCTGGGAGCGCAAAGCGTCCACCTGACAACACGCCAGACGATAGAGATCCCTCACCTCCCCATCGAAGACGTCCCCCGTCTCATCAAGGCTGTCGACAAGATCGGCGTCACCCTGGGTTCCGAGCACGAGGAGGTGGTAAACATCACCGCCTGCCCCGGTCTGGACCGCTGCCGCCTCTCAAATATCGAGACAGGCAGCCTCCTCTCCCGGCTGAACACGGCACATTTCGGGAGGGAGATGCCGGTGAGGGTCCGGATTGCCGTCTCGGCCTGCCCCAACGGGTGTACCAGCGAGCGCCTGAGCGAGATCGGGATAACCGGCCTCCGTGAGCCGATACGCGATGCGGGGCAGTGCACAGGGTGCGGAACATGTGCGCTGACCTGCAAGGAGAAAGCGATAGTGATGGTGAACGGCAGGCTTACCCTGGACACGAACCTCTGTGTCCAGTGCGGCATGTGCATCGATACCTGTCCGTTCCATATCATCAAGGGAACCGTGCCACACTACATGATAACCGTAGGCGGGAGGCGGGGGCGGCACCCCATGCTGGGACGCGAACTGATCCGCGTGGATTCGGAAGATGAAACGGTCATGGTGGTGGAGCGGGTTATTGACTGGATATACCGGTACGCGTACAGCGGGAGCATACTCACCGATCAGCTCGAAAGCATGGACTTTTCCTCATTTAAAGACCGAATAGAAGAAGAATTCAGAAGCAAGGATTCCGCAACTGCCGCGACCTGGAGTTAACAAGCTTTACAATAAAATTGTTTTGAGTTAAATGGTTTCAATTATATTTGTTTAATAAATGGAAAATGTTTAATAATTTAATATGACAATTTTTCTTACATGGCTTTTAGTGTACATGTGAACATGGAACGGTGTACGGGGTGTGGAAATTGCGTCGCTGCATGCCCCGTGAATGCCCTTGAGATCTACACCCTTGACCCGGTGACCAAGGAAAAGATTTACTCGGTCAGGAACGGGAAATCGGTCAGTCTGGATCTCAAATCAGAGCTGTGTGCCGGATGCGGAGTCTGCGTCCTGGCATGCCCCTACAATGTGATTACTCTTACCGGTGCCCGTGGAGGCTTTGCACCGGAGACTGTCACTGAATAGTCCTTCAGAAAACGCAATCATATCTCATAAATCCAGAAAAAATGACCCATGAGGTTCTCCTATGAAAGAAAAGATAGTCCTTAACATGATCACCCAGCGTGCCATCGAGGAAGGACAGGCGATGGAGAAGGGAAAGACCACTCCTGAATATTTCAAGGCCTGTTCGATTGTTGAGATGAACCCGGAAGACATGAAGAAACTCGGTATCTGGAGAAATACCAATGTCCGGGTAACCAGTGAAGCAGGGAGCGTCATCGTGAAAGCGATAGAGCCGACACAGTATGTCCCCCCGGGACTGGCACATATCAGGCAGGGGGTATGGGCGAACCAGGTTGTCCCCCCGAGGACCCAGTCGACCGGAACCCCGCAGTACAGCGGATTTCCGGTCACCATCGAACCTGCGATCGACGAAAGAATAAAAACCGCCCTTGAACTTGTTCAGGGAGCAGTTGGACTCTGGAAAGAAGGAGGAAACTAGATGCCGAAATGGATTACACAGGTAGGATGCCCGTACTGCGGATCATCCTGCGATGACCTTGAAGTCCTCGTCTCTGATGACGGGAGAAAGGTTCTTGAGACGAGGAATGCCTGCGTTATTGGAAATGAGATCTTCCACCACGCATCGAGCCCGAACAGGCCGACCCGGCCACGCATGAGGCAGGAGGACGGGACGGTCAAGGAGATCACCTATGACGAGGCTATCGATTATACCGCCAAAGCCCTGCTGAAGGCAAAAAAACCCCTGATCTACGGCTTTGGCTCCACAAACTGCGAAGGCATGAGCGCCGTCGGAAGGGTAGCCGAGAAGGCCGGTGCTGTTCTCGACAACTGCGCGTCGATCTGCCACGGGCCGTCTTTCCTGGCCATTTTCGACAACGGCTATCCCAGCTGCACCCTCGGCGAAGTGAAGAACAGGGCCGACGTGGTGTTGTTCTGGGGATGCAACCCCATGCATGCCCACCCACGGCATACATCGCGCTACTCGATATTCCCGAGGGGGTTCTTTACAACCAAGGGGAATATGCAGCGTACGATCATCTGCGTGGACCCGAGGGAGACAGATACTGCAAAGCTGGCAGATATCCACCTGATGATCGACCAGGGGCATGATTACGAACTCTTCGATGCCTTCAGGACGGTACTTCGTGGACACGACATTCCAGATGTTGTTGCAGGCATCAAGAAGGAGCAGATCCTTGAAGCAGCAGGAAAGATGAAGAACGGACGGTTCGTGATGATCTTCTACGGCATGGGATGCTGCCACACCGACGGCCGGAACCACAATGTCGACATCGCGATCAGCACCACCAGGGATCTCAACAGCCACACAAAAGCCTCCATCATGGCCATGCGGGGCCATTACAACATCGCCGGACCCGGCCAGGTCTGGTCATGGCAGTTCGGGTTCCCCTACTGTGTCGACCTTTCCAGGGGCACACACGCTCACATGAACCCGGGCGAGACGAGTTCCATCGATCTTGCGATGAGAGACGAAGTGGACTGTTTCGTCAACGTCGGGACAGATGCAGGAGCACATTTCCCGATTGAAGCCGTCAGGCACCTGAAGAAACACCCGTTCATCACCGTGGACCCGAACATCTGCATGGCAAGCGAGATATCAGACCTCCATATTCCCGTCCGTGTTGTCGGCGTCGAGGAGCCCGGAGTCGTGTATCGCATGGATAACGTGCCCATCCAGTTCAAGAAGGTCATTGACGGTCCCGACGGCGTCCCGAGTGACGAGGAGCTCTTTGACAAGGTTTACGAACGCATGTGCGAGCTCACGGAGACCGAACCGATCTGGATACTGAACAGGGGACATGCACACGGGTCCAGCACCGCGGAGCAGTGAACATGGCCGAGATCGTCATAAAAAACGGGTTTGTCATCGACCCTGCACGCAAAATTAACGGCGACGTGATGGATATCGCTATCAGGGACGACAAGATCGTCGAGAAGGTAGGATCGGGTGCGAAGGAGATCGATGCACGCGGCAAGGTCGTGATGACGGGTGGCGTCGATATCCATGCGCACGTTGCAGGGCCGAAAGTGAATGTCGGGCGTCTCATGAGACCGGAGGACAAGCTCTTCAAGAGCCCCAACGCACAGGCACCGTACCGTGTCGAGAGCGGGTTCTCGATCCCGAGTACCTTCAAGACAGGGTACGATTATGCCCGGATGGGATACGCATTCGTCATGGAAGCGGCGATGCCACCCCTCCATTCTCCCCACGTCCACGAGGAGATCCATGACACCCCGATCATCGACCAGGGAGCACTCCCGGTCTTTGCAAACAACTGGTTCGTCCTCGAATACCTGAAGAACAGGGAGATCGAGAACACTGCCGCATACACGGCGTGGCTCCTGATGGCCACCAAGGGATACGGGGTAAAACTCGTCAATCCCGGTGGAACAGCGGCATGGGCATGGGGTCTCAACTGCCTGACACTGAATGATCCGGTGCCGTACTTTGACATTACTCCGGCAGAGATTATCAGCGGCCTGATAGAGACCAACGAATACCTCGGGCTCCCGCATTCCATTCATATCCACCAGAACAGTCTCGGGACACCGGGCAACTACGAGATTACGCTTGATTCGTTCCGTCTCGCAGAAGGAGTCAAGGCGAACAACAGGTTCTCGCGTGACTCTGTCATGCATTCCACGCATGTCCAGTTCCATTCCTATGGTGGAGACTCGTGGCGAAACTTCGAGTCCAAGGCAAAAGAGGTCATGGACTACATCAACGGCCAGAAGAACATCACTGTTGACCTTGGCTGTGTGACTCTCGATGAGACGACCACCATGACCGCGGACGGTCCCTTCGAGCACCACCTCAACCAGTTGAATCACCTGAAATGGGCAAACACCGATGTGGAACTCGAGACCGCTGCAGGAGTCGTTCCGTACGTCTATGACAAGGACATCAAGGTGTGCGGTATCCAGTGGGCGATAGGCCTCGAGCTCGGACTGTATGCAAAGGACCCGATGCGGACCTTCATCACCACGGATCACCCCAATGCAGGACCGTTCATCCGGTACCCGAGGATCATCAAGTGGCTGATGAGCAAGAAGGCCCGTGAAGAGACACTCGAATCGATGAAGTACACCGACAAGGTGATCGACGCGACCGATATCCACTCGCTCGACACCGAACGCACGCTGTACGAGATTGCCCAGATGACGAGGGCCGGACCCGCAAAAGCTCTTGGGCTATCACATATATTCGGCAGCCTGGCACCCGGCATGGAGGCCAATGTCGTGGTTTACGACTTGAACTTCAATGACATGCCCGATGACCCCGAACAGATCGAGCGGGCGTTCCTCAGGTCCTCCAATTTCATCAAATCAGGAGATATCGTCGTCAAGGACGGGGATATCGTGAGTCATGGCAACAAGAGAACATTCTGGGTGAATGCCAAGGTGAAAGAGAATCCGCAGGTAATCCGGGACATTCACGAGAAATTCCTGAAGGAATACACTGTCGGGCTTGGAAATTACACAGTATGGGATTGCCTTGCCCCCAACCCGTACGTCATTGATATCGACGTGGAGGCCTGATTGAAGATGGCTCTGGTAACACTCAAACCCTACAAGGAACCCGAACTATACCTCGAGTGCAACAACATCTCTCCGGATGCGTTCGCCGGCAAGACCGCGGCCGAGATATCCGAACTCGAGGTGCGCGAAGGAAAGACGAGAGTCCTGCTTGGTGACTACTTTGAAGTCAGCGGCAAACCGGGAGACACCGCGGAGGAGACCGACATCCATATCGCGGGAGACTGCTCCCGGATCAAGTACCTCGGCACCAAGATGACCGCAGGCTCGATCAAGGTTGACGGGAATGCGGATATGTACGTCGGCGGATGGATGAAGGGTGGAAAGATCCACATTACGGGTAATGTCCATTCGTTCTGCGGCATCGCGATGGAAGGCGGTGAGATCATCGTAGACGGCAATGCCGAGAATTATGTCGGATCTGCATATCGTGGCGACTGGCGCGGAATGCGGGGTGGAACCATCCGCATCCGCGGAAATGCCGGAAACGACATCGGCACGTTCATGCTCGGCGGGACGATCATCATCGAGAAGAATGCATTCATCCATGTCTCGACCCATGCAGAGGGAGGATGCGTCATCATAAAAGGAGACGTAGAAGGGCGTGTCGGCGGGCAGATGGTGAAAGGGGACATCTATGTCCTTGGCAAGATCCAGTACATGCTGCCCGGGTTCAAGAAGATAGGAACGGTAGAGAAGGATATTGACGGAGTTTCGGCTAGCTTCAACCATTATATCGGTGATCTCGGGGAACGCCATCCGAGATCGAAAGGAAAGGATATCTACGCCAATCTCTTCGTCATGGCTTCCTGAACCGATCAAACCAATATCCTTTTTCATCCTTGAAGACCTATCAGCCCGAAACACAATCAATCGAAAAAAAATCAGCAGAGATGATCAATGAAAGATCCCGGCATTGAATTCCTGGAAAATACGCGGTATCCTGACTTTTCAACAATTGACATGATCCGCAGGGTTCCCGAACCTCCTTCCGAGCAGGTTGTTCCTGAGGATGCGAAGATAATTACCCTGCCTGACCCCAAAAAACTCAAGACTCCCGGGGTTTCTGTGCAGGAGGCGATTGAAAACTGGGAACCGGTGATATACTTCTCACGGACGTCCATCACGATGAATGATCTCTCGTTCCTGCTCTGGTGCACGCAGGGGGAACGACCGATAGATGCAAGCCCCGCCCCGATCCGGAATGTCCCCTCCAGCGGAAACCGTCACCCGGTCGATACCTATTTCGTAGCCGGGGAGGTCGAAGGTCTCCCGACGGGCCTTTACCGCTATCTCCCGAAGACTCACCAGGTCATATCCATCCGTGAGGATTCGGACATCCCATTTGCAATGGGAACGGCCAGCATGGACTTCAAGGTAATAACCCGGGCGGCCGTCACCTTCCTGTGGGTGGCCGTGCCCTACCGCTCCGTCTGGGCGCTGGGCAACAGGGGTTACCGGAGTGTACTCCTGGAGACCGGGCACATCTGCCAGGCATTGATGATGGCTTCGGCATGTATCGGGTGCGACGTCCACCCGATCGACCTCTTCCATGACCAGATGGTGATCCAGCTTGCCGACCTCGAACCGGAGACACAGTGGCCGGTCTATATTGCAGCAGTGGGGAGGCTCGACCGCGAACTATGACCGCATCTTCCGGAGAGATGGCAATGCTGGAATATGGACGATCAGTGACCATGAGGAACAACCACGCCAGGGGCATGTCCATGAAGAATGAAAATATCTTCTATACGACGGAGAACCTGACCGTTGAGAGGTTCTCCTGGATCACCGAACTTCTGAAACTGTATTTCACCAGGCATTATCCTGAAAGCCTTCATCACAATCCGAAGACCCCGATCACTCCATTTTCCCTCTTCTTATCGGGTGACGCATGCTACAGTCTCATCGACCGGAGGTGCGCCCACAACTGGGAGATACTGTTTAAACTGCCCAATATCAGGTTCTTCTTCGATACCCATGAACTCATGATGAGAGGGATCTCCATCGAGCCCTTCGAACGGAGGAACCCGGACCACATCATCTCCCGGGAAGCCTTCGCCGATATCCTGCTTAATGCTGCATTACAGGAATCAAAGGACTCTGCTTTTGGTTTTTTCCAGGTCCAGTCCCCTTACATGCATGCGTCACCCTTCACGATGGTGCGTCTCTTCCAGGCAGCAATCGGGAAAAATATCTCTCCCGAGATGTACGGCTACATGGACGGGGTATATACCATGCACGACGGCCAGCGGCCGACGATGTGTGAAAATTTCGGGGATTCGCTCGTTCAGGTCAGCGCCGACGCAGTCGGAAAGGGGCTTTCACCCCTCTTCCTGATGTGCTCGCAGAGCGCGGCGTCGAGAGGCTACTCCAGGTATACAACGGGGAAGGGAAAGATCATCTCATCATGCACGATTCCCCCGGCAAAAATCAGGGATCTATCGCATATAATCTCTCGTTTCTCGAAGAACCACCTTATACTCTCACATTCAGCCCTTTCCATTCCGGTAAACAGGAACCCGGGTATTCCGGAGATACGGTCACCGGCCAATCCGGATGCACCACCCCTCATCATACTCATCACCCGAAGTCCCTATGGAAACGAGATGGCATTCGGTGCACTCACCTTTGCGGTTGCATGTGCCCACCAGGGAATACATACGAGGGTTGTTTTCATTGAAGACGGGATATATGCCCTTTTTGGGAATCACACACTGAGTGAATCGGATCCTGTTCTTAATGTCCAGTCGGTGATAAAGGTCACATCCTGTTCTCATAACCTCGAGTATTATACCTATCTTCCCTCGATCAATGAGCGGGGACTCTCGCCGGGCGCACTCATGCAGGGCGTGCAGCCTATCGATGCACTCATGCTTTCGCAGATATTTTTCCAGTTGCCGGGAGGTGTGTCTGCCGATCGCCAGCGGGCAATTCTCTTCTGATGGATGGCCCTCCGGACTCCGGGTCATTCTCGATCATTTTTATCTCTGTCATCATCAGATCTTCAGGTACAATGGCGACCCAGGAGGAGACAAATCTCGGGAATGAGAGAGATCTACCAGCAGGGGAGATGAAGGTCGTAAAAGCTCTCGGCCGGGAGATCCTGCTTATCCGCACAGGTACAGGAGTCTATGCACTGGATGACTTCTGCATTCACAATGGGTGCAGGCTCGAGCACGGGAGACTTGACGGAGAGAGACTGCGCTGTCCCTGCCACAGCTCAGTGTTTGATGTGAAGACAGGCGAGGTGGTGGATGGACCTGCGACACTCCCGCAGCCTGCATATACGGTATCCATCAGGAACGGCGAGATCTTTTTCTCTCTCTGAAATCCGTGAATTTATATCGATGCGAGGACTCCTGCCATTTTTCTCAAGCAGGGATATGGAGTCTGGTGGATCCCCCGGAGTCTGCCTCCTACCACAGGTGTCTTCGAATACTCTGGTGAAGGAGACTCACCTCGCCTGATTCATATGTACCCGGTTGAAAAAGGTGCTGTCGCTTCCCGGCATCAGCACAATTATTGAGATGAAATTTGATCCCGGAATAATATCATCTCTTGAAACGGGATAGCTCCCCTGAATAGTAACCACGGCGGTTTTCGTTACGAGATTTCAAAAGACAACATCCCGCGATCTACCCGCTTGTAATACCAACCAGCACATGCCGGTGCCTGGGACCATCGAACTCGCAGAAGGGGTAAACTGCCAGGTACTGAGGGCAAGGCGCCCGTCGATGACCGGTACCGTGACGGAGAATCCAACCAAAGAGGCCTTGATGTGAGCATCGGAATTCCCCTCGGCATGCTTGAAGTCCCCCGTCACCGGCACGGGGCGGGCAAGCCAGGAGAGAATGTCCCTTGCAACGTTCGGGTCGGCGTTCTCGGTGATGGTCAGGGCGGCAGTTGTATGGGGCATGTACATCGGGCAGGTGCCGATCGTTACACTCTTTTTAGAAGTTCATCTGCAACAATGCCCGAGATACCAGGGATCCGGGGTCTCGATCGGTTTGGACGTCGAACTCTTCCATTTCGTATGTTCACCCGGTCGGACGGTCGTTCACCAGCAGGAGACCATAGATTGCCTTCCCCGACCTGGGGGACCGGGACGGAGACCCGGGGGGCAGGCTACCCTGGCCTCCCCTCCCCCTCGCAGGGTGCCCCGGCCTGGTACACGGCGATGATCTCCTCGGCGGTCTCGAGCGAGATGATTTCGGCGACCTGTTCGACAAAGAGAATCAGGGCATCGGGCGGGAGACATCTGACGCTCTCGCTCCCGTCCAGGATGAGGCGGGCAAGGTAGGTCAGTTCATCAGGAGACAGCCGCTTCACCCGGTCGATGAAATCCTGGTCATCGGCGGCCAGGTGGTTCGCCACCGGGGGAAGGATGGAGAAGAAGTCATGGCCGGATACCGGACAGAGCGGGTCGTCCAGTTCCGGCGCGAGTTTTTTCAGGATACCGATATCCCGGGGCGAGAGAATCCGCGCCATGGACAGTAATGGGATTTCCCCGCAGAAAAATTGTATGCTCCGGGGGGTTCGTGAGCATTCGAATTTTGGATTCATAAAAACATTGTTTGTTTGATTAAACCGGCATCCACCATCGGTACTGCTACTCAGGAGGAGAGGAGGAGCCCGGTCCGGAGGACGCGGAGAGAGGGGAATACTTGCCTATCCCGGGGCGCGACGCTCGGGGGGGAGAGTGGGTAACTGGTGACGCATCAGCGGAGCCGAATCGGCTGCAGCGGCCCGAGAGACCGGACGGGAGCGAGTCACCGAGCGTCACAGGTACAGGAAACAGCGACGAGCAGTCCGTGGAAACAGTCTGCGAGGAGCGAGGGAGTGCTGCCGGCGGCGAGGAGGAGACGACGAAGCCTGATGGCGTCAGAGGACCTGGACCTGGAAGAGAAATGCAGGGGGGCTCGGTGCGAGTGGAGCGGAGTGGAGGAGCACAGGACGATCAGGAGGAGCAAACGGAGCCGGAGCGGAACGAGCACTATGCCCCGTCACCAGGAACCAACCAACTCCCGGGGCGGCGCCCACGCGGTGGGGGGCGAAGGCCCCGCCTTTAGCGTAACACAACAGATAATAAATGGCGGAATCTCCTTTCCAAAAAACCTGGGATTCACTTTCAACCCGCCTGCTCTACATTTAAACACGGTCGCATGAGAACCTCACATCTATCCGAAAATTTCGGCGAGGAATCTTCAATGGGAGTCTTCAGATTCGAAAATATCTTTGCTGCACCATCCAGGCAACAACGGGAACGATACATGAAAGGAGAGGTAGAGGAGCATCACTTCGGACCGGAAGGGGAGATTACCCTCCTGCTCTATCATGAAGCAGCCTATCTCAAGGACGACATCGACAATGTCCGCATCCTCTTCACCGGGATCCGTGACAAACCACGTGCAGTGGAAGAGGTACGGAGGATGGTGGAATACCATCAGCTCGCGGAGGAACGCATGAAATCATTCACGAAAGGGAACCAATCCGACAGGGGCGAATAATTATCCCGGCGGGAAGATTAAACCCTTTGTTATTTGATTATCCGCGAGGATCAGATTCTATTCTCCTGGAATCAGGAGAAAACGTGATAGAGGAACCAAAAGGAAAGGTGGAGAGGCTTAAAAAGCCTTTCCGGCAAGGTCGATGTCCTCTTCCTTGAGTGTCTTTCTTCCTGCGTGAATTGCAAGCCTGTTTGCTTCTTTCACAAGATTCGCAATGTAGTCTTCGGTCTTTACGACAAGCGCAGCGGCGGCGTCGCTTCCGACCCGCTCTGCTCCGCTCTTCTTGGCAATTCGTACAACTGCCGCAATGGGTAATTCTGCCACCTTGATTACCTCATAGAATTTGAGGTCAGGATAGTATTTAACGGTTTGTGGAATTTGCTGGGAAATTAAGACCAAGTTGGGCATGCCCCCGTCATAACAGCGACGAGCAGTCTGTGAAACAGTCTGCGAGGAGCGGGAGGATGCAGGCGATGCGAAATGAGCGAAGCGAGTGATCATGGCCGTCAACGTGGACACGATTCACCGAGAAAAAAACAGCCCCGCGATGTGAGCGGAACGGAATGGAGGAGCACCGGACATAAGGAGGAGCGGACGGAATGGAGTGGAGACGAACAAGCCGGGGCGTTCAAGTGTAATATAAAATCTTTTGAAATTATTCGCTAAAATCAGATTTACAAGTGTAAGTGAGGGCACGATATTATTTTTCGCTCCCATGAATCCTGATGTCCAGTCGGAGATCAACCTACTCTGTCCTCTCCCCAAATCACCCCGAGGCGCTATACTACGCCATCCAACAGGTCATGTTCCTACCGGAATCCCAGACGATCTGGATAAAGGATCCGGACAGCGACTGGCAGAAGTTCGAGCTTGGTATGTTTTTCGGGAAGTGAGCGGAAGGGATGGGGATAAGCTCTTCCCACCGTTTCGTCATCTTCTGCGAGGTGAACCTTGCAAGTTCCGCAACCGGGATAACGTGGGAACAATAATATGCGAGGAGTCTCCAAAAATATATCATAATATCCCGGGTGATTCATCCTGAAAGTTCGAGAAATCATCAAGATTATCGAAGAAGATGGGTGGTTTCTTGTCACGTCGAAAGGGAGTCATCGTCAGTACAAACACCCAATCAAGTCCGGGAGGGTAACCATTGCCGGACATCCCTCTGATGACCTCGCTCCCGGCACCATAAACAGTATCTTTAAGCAGGCAAGACTAAAGAAGTGATACAGGTATGCACAGGTTCCTTGTCGTGATCGAAAAGGCTGGTAAGAATTATTCTGCGTATTCCCCGGATCTTCCTGGCTGCATCGCTACCGGGAAGACAAGGGAGGAGACGGAAGAGCGTATGCATGAAGCGATCGTATTGCATATCCGGGGATTGATCGAAGACGGGATCAAGGTTCCGAAATCCCATTCCTCCGCGACAATTGTTGCGATTCACGCAGACTAATGGATTCTCATTCTTTCCATTTTTCGTCTTTTGAGTGGGAGTGGTTTCGTTTCTGAATTAGAAACAAAATAATTCTGAAATAGAAACAATGCAGCGTAGGACCTGATCATCCCCACTCCCCCTGCCCCAGGGCTTCGCAAAACATCACATAGTCACAATACTGGCACCTCCACTCGTTTTTTGGGGAGAACTCCCGGTTCCTGACTGCGGTCGTCATCGCGGAGAATTTTTCTTCGAATGCCCTGACGGTCTCTACGGTCAAGAAAAGGATACGCACGCCGTTACGGGGCGGTTGTCAAGGAATTTTTATGCTGTCATGCCCGGGCTTTGTTAACAATCCATACTTG
>DAWO01000127.1 GCA_002509485.1 Methanolinea sp. UBA477 | reverse complement strand
CCCCGATCCTGCATGTCGGCAAGTTCGCAGCTGCAGACGGCCTGGGCACCTTCTTCGGCATCGAGTACCGCCCGCCCGCGGAGGTCGCGGATGCCGAGTATCCGTTCACGCTGATGACCGGCCGGCTGATCTTCCACTACCACACAAGGACACAGACCGACCGCTCACCCACCCTGCACTACGAGGTGCCGGAAGGATATGTCCAGATCAATACCGAGGATGCAAAGAGACTGAAGATTGCCAATGGCGAGCATATCAAGCTGCGGAGCCGGCGGGGAGAGAGCACGCCTGTCGCCCGTGTCACCGACGAGGTCGCACCCGGTGTCCTTATGATGACGATGCACTTCCCGAACGGCGCAAACAACCTGACCAACACCGTGCTTGACCCGATGTCCAAGATGCCCGAGCTCAAGCACTGTGCAGTTTCTGTTGAAAAGATTGCAGGAGGGAACTAGAGATGGTGAAGAAAGGCGACATGTTCTATGCATGGACACCGGATGCTGAACTCGCCAAGAAGGCGGAATGCGGAGGGGCGGTCACCACCCTCCTCAAGTATGCACTGGAGAATAATATTGTCGATGCGGTTCTCGCGGTAAAGAAGGGCTATGATCTCTATGATGCGCAACCCACGATCATCACTGACCCAAAGGACCTCGATGAGACCGCCGGGTCTCTTCACTGCGGGACGCTGCTCCTCTCCAAGCTTGTGAAGAAGTATCTCGATGGTGCGAATAATTTCCGCCTCGCGATGACCGTGAAGGGATGCGATGCAATGGGTCTCTACGAGCTTGCCAAGCGCCAGCAGGTGAACCTGGACAACGTCCTCATGATCGGCGTGAACTGCGGGGGCTCGGTCAGCCCTGTTACCGCCCGGAAGATGATTGCCGACAAGTTCGAGGTCGATCCAGATACCGTTCACAAGGAAGAGATCGACAAGGGTCAGTTCATCATCGAGTACGAGGGCGGCCACAAGGGCATCTCCATTGATGATCTGGAAGAAGAGGGATACGGCCGGCGACCCAACTGCCGCCGCTGCAAGATGAAGATCCCGCGCCAGGCCGATCTTGCCTGCGGGAACTGGGGAGTCATCGGGGAAAAGGCCGGCAAGGCAACCTTTGTGGAAGTATGCAGTGAGAAGGGTGCCAACCTGCTCAAAGCCGCAGTAGATGCCGGTGTTCTGAAGACAGAAGCGCCGAATCCCAAGGGTGTCGTGATCAGGGGCAAGGTCGAAGGCGCGATGTTCAAGCTCGCGGACAAGTGGCGGAAACGTGATTTCGAAGCACTTGGAGAGGGTAGAGACAGGCTCAAGAAGATCGTCGAGAACACGTCACGGTGCATCAAGTGTTATGCCTGCATCGAGAACTGCCCGATCTGTTACTGCGTGGAATGCAGTACGAAGAAGCCGTACCTGGTCGAGCCAGGCACCCTGCCGGTCCCGTTCATGTTCCACCTGATCAGGTTCGCACATATCGCCGATTCATGCGTGAACTGTGGCCAGTGCGAGGAGAACTGCCCGATGGAGATTCCGAATTCGCTCTTCATGCATGCGCAGCAGAGTGAGTTGGAGCGGATGTTTGGGCATGTGCCGGGAGTTGATATGGAACTGCCGCTGCTTGCCCTCGTCGAGGAGAAGGACGAACGCGCACGCCTTGCTGCGACCGGCTCGGACCAGATCTTCAATATCTTCAAGTAATGCACCGGGAAGAACCAAAAATCTTTTTTCCCGGATTTTTGTAATCCCTCAACACTATACTGGTAATTGGCGTTTTTTTCACGAAACGATCCCTGAACGGGATTATCGCTGCAGATGGTTCAGGCGATTCCTCCGGCCCGCTCCCCCGGTCAGCAATCACGTCTTCCTGGCATGGACCAGATCATCTGATTCGTGTACCAGCCCAGGGGTGAATGCCGGGCTCTCCATGTGCCGGTTCACCTCATCATTTCCCACAGATCGGGCTATAATCCGTGCATTCCTCATTCCGGCAGGTATCCAGGGCTGACCATTTACCGGGAATGTACCGAAAAGAGCCGTTTCGATCGGATCGTAACGTCAATTGATCAGTTTTGGAGTCGATAGCCGTTCCGAATCAGAAGACATGGACTGCTGCCGCCTTGAACGTGAGATAGACCTCATCGCCGATGTCAAGATCCATCTCTTCGAATCCCTGCCGTGTCAGGACGGAGACTATCGGAACCCCTGCGTCGACCGTGAGCTTCACAAACATTCCATTGTTTGCAATCCCGGTTATGGTGCCGCGAAGGGAGTTTCGAGCGCTCGAGATGAAGGGTGTACGCGAGACGAGGATATCTTCAGGCCGGATAGTGGCATACACATCGCCCTCTTCCCTGCAGGTGCGCGAGGCGATGGAGATCGTTCCTACCCTTATGGTGGATATCCCCGAATCCTTGCTGCATACGCCCCTGAATATATTCTCGGTCCCGGTGAAATGTGCGATGAACTCGGAGTTGGGTTTGTGGAATACCTCGTCGGGAGGGCCGACCTGGACGATCCTTCCCTCATTCATTACTGCCACGCGATCCGCGAGCGCAAAGATTTCAATTTTACTTTGAGCATTTACTAAATATATTCTATTAACTTTGCTTGACTCGTGCAGGATACTATCCTGTTTGACCTTGCAGGGCCTGACGGGAGAGGTGTTTGTGATCCGGACAATTGTGGCGTCTATTACGAAAAGAACTCCAGGGGTATCTTTTTCATATGGCACGAGGACAATTCACTTAGCAGGTGTGTCCATTGAAGTGCAGACGAGGTTAAACAAGTTAAACATATAATTTTAATATCGATATAAAATTAATAAGAAATATATAACAATTCCTGCAGAATCTACCTTCACAATTTGGTGTAATATATGAAACGCATAGCCCTGTCCACCTGTATACTATCTGTATTGATGATAGCAGCCCTCGTCATCGCCGGATGCACGGATTCCGGATTGGTTGGCGAGACACGCCCTACAACCCTGACCGTATTCTGTGCGGCTTCGCTCACAGGCGCATTCACCGATATCGCCCAGGCGTACGAGGACAAAAATCCCGACGTGAAGATAGACCTGGTCTTTGACGGGACGCAGGCCCTTCGCACGCAGATCGAGCAGGGAGCTTCCCCTGACATATTCGTCTCGGCAAATCCAAAACACATGGACGCCCTGAAGGCTGCCGGATTCATGGAGAATCAGACAGTTTTCTATTTCCTGGAGAATGGAATGGCGGTCATCATCCCTGCTGAAAACACTGCAGGTATCACCCGCCTCTCCGATCTCGCAAAGCCCGGTGTGAAACTTGTTATCGGTACAAAGGATGTTCCCTTCGGTTCCTACACAAGGCAGGTTCTTGATAAAATGGCAGCAGATCCCCGGTATGGCCAGGAATACAAGGACGCCGTAATGGCAAATGTCATATCGGAAGAGACTGCTGTAAGCTCGGTTGTACCAAAACTCATGCTCGGTGAAGCCGACGCGGCCTTTGTCTACAAGTCCGATGTGCAGCCCGGTGACCGCGACAAGGTCAGCCAGATCGAGATTCCTGAAGAGTATAATGTGGTGGCACGGTATCCGCTGGGAATACTGGCCGAATCAGATCAGGTTGATACCTCAGCAGATTTTATCAAGTTTGTCACCGGTCCGGAAGGCAATGCTATCATGGTAAAATATGGATTTGACCCCATCGAACAGACACAGTAAACAGGCCCCCCGGAGTATGCGGGAGAGATTCGGCGAGAACGGGTTAATTCTCTTTCTCGCCCCTCTTATCATCCTGTTCCTGCTATTTCTCACCATTCCCGTAGCCTCGCTTTTCCTGCGGATTACTCCTGCTGCATTCATCGAATCCCTCGGAAATCCTGTAGTTCTCGATGCCCTTCTTCTCTCCCTCGGCACGGCGACGTTGAGTACCTGTATCGTAATCCTCATGGGAACTCCGCTCTCGTACCTGAATGCCCGCACTACATACCCGGGAAAAGAGGTCGTCGATACCCTCACCGATCTGCCAATCGTGATGCCACCGGCTGTTGCGGGTATTGCACTCCTGATGGCCTTTGGCCGACGGGGTGTCATTGGCGAATACCTCGACATGTTCGGCCTCCAGATCGCGTTCACCACCCTGGCAGTCATCCTTGCACAGGTTTTTGTCGCCTCACCGTTCTACATAAGGCAGGCACGGGCCAGTTTTGAGGCGGTGGATCGGACATTTGAAGACGCTGCCCGGACACTCGGTGCGGGAAGGCTTCGGGTCTTCTTCCGGGTCACTGTCCCCATTGCATGGTCGGGACTTGTATCGGGTGCGATCCTGACCTTTGCACGGGCTCTTGGCGAATTCGGTGCGACAATCATGTTTGCGGGAAACTATCAGGGGAGGACGCAGACAATGCCGCTGGCCATATACACAACCATGCAGGGAGACCTCAACGATGCCATCAGCCTTGCTATCATACTGGTCATCATCTCGTTTGGAGTGATCCTGCTGGTCAAATACATCACGAGGAGGCCGATCTGATGCTTTCTGTTTGTGTGGAAAAGCAACTGAGAGACTTTCTCCTCGAAGTCTCGCTCTCTGTCGCAAAAGGGAAGACACTGGTATTGATTGGGGAAAATGGTGCAGGGAAATCGACGGTCCTGAACCTGATATCGGGCCTCCTCACACCGGATTCCGGGGAGGTCATACTCAAGGGAAGGGTGCTCTACTCACAGGCCGACCAGATCGACGTGCCTGCGGAATACAGAAATATAGGGCATCTATTTCAGTCCTACGCTCTATTTCCCCACCTTTCAGTATTCGACAATGTCGCATTCGGTCTCCGGTGCCGGAAGATGCCAAAAATGGAGCTGGCATCAAGGGTCCGGGGGTATCTTGAGGAGATGAACCTGGCCGGTCTCTCGGGAGAGCGTGTCGGCAATCTTTCAGGCGGTCAGCGGCAAAGGGTGGCTCTCGCCCGGGCGCTTATCCTCGAACCAGACCTTCTGCTCCTGGATGAACCGCTGGCGGCACTCGACGTTAAATCACAGGCGACAATGCGGAGGGAACTGAGGGAATCGATATCCCTGGCAGGAATTCCGGCGATTGTTGTCACCCATAACTTCGAGGAGGTCCTTGCACTTGCCGATAGGGTGGCGGTGATGAACCAGGGCAGGATAGTCCAGACCGGCCCTCCCGATGAGGTATTCCACAGACCCAACTGCGAATTCATCGCACATTTCACCGGTATCGAGAATATCTTCAGGGGAGTCTGCAGCAAGGACTCGGGGATATCGACAATAACGATCGGGTCACGGTCAATAATCACCGCCTCCAACTCCTGCAAAGAAGGTACCGAGGTGTATGCCACGATTCGTCCTGAAGATGTTCTCATTTCCCGGACTCCCGTCACCTCGAGTGCCAGGAACTCGCTTCCAGGCAGGATCACCGGGATT
>DAWO01000019.1:4946-12952 GCA_002509485.1 Methanolinea sp. UBA477 | reverse complement strand
GGAAACAGCGAGGAGGCAATTGTATAATCCAAAAACCCGGCGTCCAACCGCCCCTGCGCATGATGGTCTTATCAGGGGAGATAGACGGTTGATGAATCCGGGAAATTCCGGGCAGCGGCAACAGGGCTTATGGATGAGAAAAAAATGGAAAAGTCCGGGTCTGTTGAGGATCGAAGAGATCCTGTACAAAGTTTCCAGTTAACCCGTCGATTCCCTGTCGGTGTAGTAATAGTATTCGCCGCTCGATTTCTGTTCTCGGTCAAGGTAGGAATCCGGCTTGTTGATCCTCGGGCGGCCGGTCTGGTCCCTCCGGAACGTCACACCGAGGTTTCCGAGGAACCGGTTCATGCCCTCACGCATATCNNACTCGTTCGCTGATCATGTCCACGAGATAGATGTCGTGGTCTATCACCAGTATTGCAGCGTCTTTTCCGTCGACATGGTGCCTGAACATGCGGGTGATCGAGACCCTCTGCTCCACGTCGAGATGGGCGCTCGGTTCGTCGAGGATGTACAGGTCTGCAGGCCGCGACAGGCAGGCCGCGATTGCCACACGCTGCAGTTCCCCGCCTGATAGCGTGTCTATCGGAGACTGGAGTATGGGGGTCAGGGACAACGGCTCGATTATGTCGTGCTGGTACATCGAGGTCTGGAAGTGCGAGGTGCAGCTCCGAAGATAGAACTCAACGGTGTCGGACGTTGTAGCCTTGATGTACTGCGGTTTGTACGAGATCTTCGCGTCCAGGTCCACCGGTCCACCATCGGGCTCCTCGTCTCCCGCAAGGAGCCGGGCGAACGTGGTCTTCCCGATCCCGTTTGCTCCCACGACCCCGAGAACCTCCCCTGCACGGACGTGCCCGGCCCGGACATCGAGCCCGAAATCCCTGAATGTCTTTGTCATCGCGGGATATTCGAGAAGGACAGCCCTCTCCGCACCCTCGGCATGCGCCCGCTTCTCAAATACGACCGGGTACTCCCTGAAACGGACATTCTCCTCGGGAAGATAGCCTTCAAGGTACTGGTTTATTCCCACCCTCACTCCCTTGGGCTGCGTGATAACCCCGAAGACTGCTGGCTTTCCATAGGCGATATGGACCGTATCGGCAAGCATGTCCAGGATGGCCAGGTCGTGCTCGACTATCACGATGGGCCGGGAGAGAGCACGTTCACGGATCAGCCTGGCGGCTGCCATCCGCTGGTAAATATCGAGGAAGGGCGTTATCTCGTCCAGGAAGTAGAAGTCCGCCTCCCGTGCAAGGCAGGCGACGAGGGCCACCCGCTGCAGTTCTCCGCCCGAGAGCGTCGTTATATCATGATCGAGGACGGGTTCGAGTTTCATCGCGGAGACGAGTTCGGGGAGGCATCCCCGCTCATCGGTCTTCTTCAGCAGATCGCCGGGAGTCCCGGAGAAGACTCGTGGTATGTAATCGATGTACTGGGGCTTTATCGCCACCTTCATCTTTTGCCGTGAGATGTTTTGCAGGTAATCGAAGAGTTCCGTGCCGGCGTAACTCTTCAGTATCTCCTCCCACTCGGCATCACGTTCATGTTCTCCAAGATTTGGTTTCAACTGGCCGGAGAGGATCTTCACCGCGGTGCTTTTCCCGATACCGTTGGCACCAAGTATGCCGGTGACCTTGCCTTCAACCGGTATGGGAAGTCCGTACAGCGCAAACCCGTTCACCCCGTACCGGTGTGTCGGATGCTCCAGCTCCTCGGGAAGACTCACGATGTCGATGGCACCAAACGGGCATTTTTTGACGCATATGCCGCATCCCACGCACAGCTCCTCGGATATGAGGGCTTTCTGGTCCTCTCCGATGATCACGGTCTCGTCCCCTGTCCTGACCCTCGGGCAGTAGAGGATACACTCATTCCCGCATCTCTTCGGGTGGCAGCGTTCCCTGTGGACGACGGCTATGCGCATGGCTCCTCACTCGTCTCACTGCAACTTGCTGGTGAGCAGGATCGTCCATACGATGAACCAGAAGGCAAAGGTCATGAATCCCTGGAAAATCCAGTCCTTCGTCCCCATGCCAGAGGGATTCAGGCGCATCAGGACGAAGATGTGCCTCTGTATGACAATCCCGGCAAACATGATCAGCAGGGCGAGCATGGTGTAGCTCTGGAGACCCATGATATCTGATGGATCCACCAGGAGATAGGATATAAACCCGGTAATTATTCCCAGCAGGCAGGCTATGACCGATCTCTTTATTCGGATGATATTTTCAGCCCTCTTCTCCGCGGGCGACAGCTTCCTGGGAAGCCGCTCGGTTTCCTCCCTCGTCTCGGCACTCATATTGACACCAGTAGACCTATTTTTTAGTCCTGAACCCATATCTAACTTGGTATACACATGGCTACGTCGCAGGGAATGAGCGGAGTTGACCTGATAACTGCCGTCACCGAGTGGAAGAGAGAGATGCCTCTCTGGATCGACAAGGTCTACCAGTTCAACCCGCGGACGGTCGTGCTCCGGCTAAACGGGGAGGACCGTGCGAAACACAACCTGCTCGTGGAGTCGGGAAAACGTGCCTATTTCATCTCCGCTCTCCCCGAACCGCCAAAGATGCCCCCCTCGTTTGCCATGCTCCTCCGGAAATATCTCAGGGGAGGACGGGTGCTCGATATCAGGCAGCACGGGATCCAGCGGATCGTGACCATCGATGTCGGCAAGCGGGATACGGTATATCACCTTGTATTCGAGCTCTTCGACGAGGGAAACATCGTTCTCTGCGAGGAGGATTATACAATCATAAAGCCACTCCTGCATCACCGGTTCAGGGAACGAGAGGTGGTCCCTGGCGTGGAATACACCTATCCCGACCCTGATCCAACCACCTTCAGCGGCGAGGATTTTGGAGCATTCCTCGCACGGGAAGATCGCGATATCGTCCGGGCTCTCGCTGTCGGAGTGATGCTCGGGGGGATGTACGCCGAGTATATCTGCCGTACCTGCGGGATCGACAAAGAGACCCCGTCACCCGATGTCGATTCGGGAGCAGTCTTTGCAGCACTCCATGACCTGCTCAGGAGAGCGGAGACCGGGATCTGCCCGGTCATCTCGAAAGATGCCTGTCTTCCCTTTCCGCCTGACGGAGGGGACTGCATCGCCGATAAAGGGTTCAACGCGGCCCTCGACCAGTTCTACCGGCCGCTTGCAGGGGAGGAGCGGCCCGGAAAGAAACCCCGCCAGAAACTCTCGAAGGAGGAGTTCATCAGGCGGCAGCAGGAGCAGGCCATTGCGAAGTTCGGGCAGAAGATCGCCAGGAACGAGCGGATAATCGAGAAGATCTATGAAGAGTACGGATTGATCGAGGAGATCATCCAGACACTTGCAAGAGCCGCCGAGACCCGGTCCTGGCAGGAGATCCGGGCTGTCCTTGAGGCACAGGATTCCGGCCCGGCCACCAGGATAAGAGAGGTCTATCCGGCAGACTCGGCCGTCGACGTCGATATCGGGGAGACGGTCAGGATCCATGTCAGGGAGAGCATCCAGGCCAATCTCGGCCGCTATTATGACGAGATCAAGAAGTACAGGAAGAAGATCACGGGTGCACGGGCTGCAATGGACCGGGTGATACCGGAAAGGCCAAAAATTTCTCAGCAGGCCGCATTCCTGAAAAAACGCTGGTACCACAGGTTCCGCTGGTTTTACACATCGGACGGGACCCTCGTGCTCGGCGGCAGGGACGTCTCCCAGAACGAGGAACTGGTAAAGAGATACCTGGAAGGGGGCGACCGTTTCGTCCATGCCGACGTCCATGGAGCAAGCGTCGTCATCGTCAAGGGAGAGACCGCCTGCATGGACGAGGTGGCCATATTCGCCGCCTCGTATTCGGGTGCCTGGAGAAGCGGGCATTTCAGCGCCGACGTCTACAGCGTATCCCCCGACCAGGTGAGCAAGACGCCGGAATCCGGGGAGTATGTGAGCCGCGGATCTTTCATCATACGGGGCGAGCGGTCATGGCACCACAACGTGCCGCTCGAGATCGCTATCGGAATCACCCTTTCACCTGCAATCGCAGTTATCGGCGGTCCCCACTCCGCGGTCGCTGATAGGACACGGCACTACGTGATCCTGAAACCCGGTGCGTTCGAGCCAAACGACATCGCCAGGAAGGTATTGCGGGCACTCCGGGAGAAGATCCCGGAGAAAGACCAGAAGGGGCTCAAGAAGGTCATGAATACCGAGCAGATTGCAGCATTCGTCCCCCCAGGCGGATCCGATATCGTGGTGGGGCATGAAAGCTGACACCTCCCATCTCCGAGGGATTTTTGGGGAGATCGTGCTCTTTCCCGAGAGTGTCGATGACGTCTGGCACCTCTCCCACATCGTCGTCCCCGGAGACCTGGTCTTTGCAACCACCTTCAGGGCACCCGAATCGTCCGCAGACAAGATCAGGCCGGAAAAACTGGAGAAGAGGCTGGTCAGGCTCGGCATCCGGGTCGAAAAGGTCGAGTTCCACAAGTATTCGGTCAGGCTGCGCATATCCGGGCTGATCGAGCAGGGAGTTGATGCAGGATCCCACCACACCTTGAATGTCGAACCCGGGTTCGAGATCTCGGTGATAAAAGACTGGAAGTCCACCGATCTCGAGCGTATCGAACGGGCGGTCACTGCGTCCATCCATGAGGCGGTCCACATCCTCACCATCGAGGAGGGTGACGCCGCACTCTTCCGGCTGCGGCAGTACGGTCCTGAGCCGGTATTTGAGTTATCGATGGGCAGCGGCAAACGTGAGGGTATTGATTCGAGAAGCGCCTTCTTCGAGAGATTGTACCAGGATGTGAAGGATATCGACGGGCCTCTCGTGGTTGCCGGCCCCGGCTTTATCAAGGACGATTTCGTGCGTTATCTCCGGACAATCGACTCTGATCGAGCGGAAAAGACCGTCGTCGCCGAGACCAGGAGGGTGGGAAGGGGCGCTGTCCAGGACGTGATCGGCCAGGGTGTCGTCGACAGGCTCTCAGAAGACCTCCAGCTCGGCCACGAGGTGAGGCTGATGGAGCAGCTCCTCGGGAGGATCGCCTGCGATCAACCGGTGGCATATGGGAGGGAAGAGGTCAGGAGAGCCCTGGCATATGGCGCCTGTGAAGTACTCATGGTGTCCGATCTCCTCCTCCGTGACCCCGAAATCGCCCTTCTGCTCGACAGGGCGGAAGAGACCAGGACAAAAGTCGTGATATTTTCAAGCAGTTTCGATCCCGGAGCCCAGCTCGATGCCCTTGGAGGGATCGCCGCGCTGCTCAGGTACCGCGTGGAATAATACCGACAGGTGCGGAAAAACAGGCCGGATAGTTGAGAACATACGAAAATTAAGAGAGAAAAGATCAGTTTTGATGGGAGGAATCTTCTCTTACTCTCTCTTCTGCATCAGCATCCCCTGATGGTAATCAAGTGGGGACCACTTGAACGTGTCCGGTTTACCACCCAGGCAATCATTGTTCCGATAGAACACCCCCGATTTCCTGATTTTGGTCCCTATCGCATCAGGACTGCCGCATGTTCAGTCAGCACAGGTTTCTGCACGTTTACCTGCACAAATTTTGATCCTGCACTGGCCAGAATGAGTTATCTCCCGCTTTTCTATATTAATTCCGGTGATGAATGTTCATCTCTCTGATGAATGGTCATCAGGCGGATGCATCATTCCGCCGGGAGATCGTGCACCATGATGGTATGGAGCAACCGCGCCGTGTGAGTGGTACGCACTGTCTCGCTCAATAGAACAGGGAAGCCACGCCCATGCAGCAGTATTGTGCAGAAAGAGGGTGATCGGGCTGTCCTGTGGCACGTGTCATACTTTGAATTGCGTTGATATATCCCTGAAATGTTCAAAGACACAGTCTCCCCATGCGATTGCATTCTCATCAGTGCCGGACAGGCAGGACGTGTTATCATAGGTCGTCATATCAGTCCGGAAGAGTCCGAGCGAGACACATGTGTCAGTCATGCAAAGGCTCATCTTCAGCGGCTTCTCAACAACACGGATCGAACTCCCGGCGTTACCGGCAAGTTCCCGTATCATCTCGACATAGGGCGATTGAGTAAATTTTTCGGCAAGTTCCCGTCCGATCACCAGCTCAACCGGAATTCCCTCTTCGACCCTCTTTACCACGGCATCCATGTGGGCAGGGCTCGATTTTGGGGAGAGTATCCGGATCCTTTCGGCTTCTTTTATGGATTTTAAGAAGTTTAAGAAGACATTGAAGATATCTTTCTGTGTGTCGCTGACGAGATCGGCTTCGGAGAGCATGCCGATCCGGGAGAGGAACGGCTCTGGTATCCCCCCGATATAGTGATCAGACCAGAATTTTTTATGCCTGGTGACAACCGCCTGGAACATGAACAGATCACGCATCTTCCCGGCCAGCACATTTCCAACCGGTGTCAGGAAATACTGGTAATCCCTGATATCGATATAATTGGCCGACTCCAACCTTCGAATCTTTGGGATCAGAGCCTGAGATGTGCTGCCGGTGATCTCCCGGAGCTCTGACAGAGGCCTCTGTTTTTCAAGGAGAGAGAGCAGGATCTGGACCTGGAGACGTGATCTGTAGAGAGACTGGATCTCTCCCATCACCTCCGAATAATAATCGATCGGGGTCATGATGCACCGGACTGGTAAGTTGAACGTATTCGTTTCAGAGGGATAAGGGTAACTGCCATGGAATAGCCGCGGCCTGATGCAGCCGGGGCATGCAATGACCAGATATACCGGCAGAATCCCGGATCAGGGCCTTTTCCTCGAAAAAAATTTTCCCCCCAAAAAATTTTTCATCCGGGGCCTGATAACTACATGATATGATAAGACACGAATGCGGATACGAGATGGAGATCCTGTGCAAGCGGTGCGACACACCTCTTCAATACACTCCGCGTCTTGGTCTTCACTGTCCTGCCTGTGGCAGGGAGGTGACCATTCTCTGTCACAAATGCGGGAAAAAATGGTAAGATTACACCCTTTTACGAACCCACTGTGTATATTGTTCCCGTAATGTCGCGATCTCTTCCGGGGTCAGATCGTCGCGCCGGGTCTGGTGCAGGTACTTTTCCAGCTGGTCGACAATGCTTTCTGCCGTATGGTAGTCGTCAACCTCGACGTATGCAGGGGCCCGCCTGACATTGATCGCCTCTCCACATACCGCACAGAGTTTCCACTGCTGGAACCTGTCAACATAGGTAAATGTCCTGCAGCCCGGGCACCGGATCACCAGGAACATGGGTATTCGGTGATTGTGCCCTCCATGGGTATATATATTACGCAGGTCTTTGCCGCCTGACCGGGACCGGATCCACCACGTGGACTGCCCTGGTCAGGCTACCCTCGCTGCACGGGCATACGGAGGCTGGAAATGCGAGTATTTTTCTGATCCCGCTCCCTTTACTGGTTGAGGAAAATGTCAGAGGAACCTATAGAGGTCATCGGTGTCACCGGCCTTCCCATCATACACGAGGGTGACGATCTGCCTGCACTGATCTGTTCGGCCATCGGACTGCAGAGTGGCGATATTGTCTGTGTGGCATCGTCCGTCTACTCGAAAGCCCGTGGGTACACACGAAGGCTCGCAGATATCTCCCCCGGCGACCGTGCCAGCCGGATAGCCGGCATGACGGGGGAAGATCCGCGTTTCATCCAGGCGGTCCTGGACGAATCTGCCGATATCCTGCTTGAGTACCCGTTCGTCCTCTCTGAAGTGCCCTGCGGACACATCGGGGTGAGAGCGGGTGTCGACCAGAGCAACATCGAGGACGGGATGTTGATATTCCTGCCCCGTGATCCGATGGGCGCTGCACAGGAGATCGCAGACGCGATCAGATCCGTCGCGGGTGTCGATGTCGCGGTCATCGTCACAGACACGTGCGGGAGGTCGTTTCGGCGGGGGCAGACGGGTCATGCGATCGGATGGAGCGGGATCACCGCAATCAGGGATTTCAGGGGAGATTGCGACCTCTTCGGACATATCCTGCATATAACGGAAGAGGCGGTGGTCGACGA
>DAWO01000019.1:0-4824 GCA_002509485.1 Methanolinea sp. UBA477 | reverse complement strand
AGATGGCGTCGCGAGGTTCCACAATACCAAAAATTCTTTTCCAAAAAAAGAGAATCGCGTGGAGCCTCAGTAGATATAGTTCATTATCAGAATAAAGACCCCTATCGCCACCGCTGCAACAACCACGCTGACGGGACTGATATGGATCGACCGCTTGTCCTCGCTCTCATAATAATTGACGAGTCCTGCAGAGGATATCAGTCTTCCACCCTTCTTCTTTGCCATACAAAATTATTTCTCTCTCTCCATATATAAAACGGTGTCAGGAACCAATGCCAATACAGGATATGACCTTCGAGGGGCGGGCTCTCGTCGGCAGCGAACTGGAAGAGAAAGAGGTCTTAATTGAGGTCAGGGGGGGAATAGTCCACAGGATCGAGGAGATAACCGGTGCGAGAAACAGCCTGTGGCTCTGCCCGGCATTCTTCAACGCACACACCCATATCGGGGACAGCATAGCAATGGACATACCGGCAAAAGGCAGCCTTGAAGAGCTTGTAAAACCTCCATTTGGCTTGAAACACCGTATCCTGGCCGACACCGGAAAGGAGCAGATCGTACGATCGATGCGCGCGACGCTTCTGGCCATGGCCGGTTCGGGCCAGGCCGGTTTTGCAGATTTCCGTGAGGGGGGGATCGATGGCGTTGATGCGCTCAGGCAGGCTGTGGTTGATATTCCCGTCATGCCTGTTATATTCGGACGGGACGGGGGGGAGCATGTTGCTGATGGAATCGGCGTAAGCAGCGTGCGTGACGTCCGCGATATCGAGTCCTCCATTCGAATGGTCAGGGAGAGGGGCGGGATGGTGGCATTCCACGCAGGGGAGAGGGACTCCGCTGATATCGATCCCGCCCTTGAGTACGAACCCGATCTCCTCGTCCATTGCACACATGCCACTCCCCGGCAGCTTGCCAGGATCTCGGAGATGGAGATACCTGTTGCGGTATGTGCACGGTCCAACTGGAAGCTCGGCGTCTCGTCCTCCGGTACCCGCCCCCCCCTGCACGAGATGAAAAAGCAGGGATGCAAAATCCTTCTCGGAACCGACAACGTCATGTTCGTTCAGCCGGACATGTGGCGCGAGATGGAATTTGTCGCCACCATCTACAGGATGGACCCGGAGAGCGTACTCCGGTCCGCGATCGACGGAGCAGGGCTCATAGACCACTCGTATTACCTGGAAGAGGGCAACCCTGCGAATTTCCTGGTTCTTGATCCGCGCATCTCAAATTTGCACCTCTCCCGCGATCTGCATTCAACACTGGCAAATCGTGCAGGAGAGTCAAGTATCGTCAATAAGGTTTTTAATTCATAATTACCATAATAAAGGAGACTGTTTTGGTAGGTACCTATGTTCAATCAGATACTCGTGGCAATAGACGGATCAAAAATCAGCGAAAGGGCCTTTCACCTGGCCCTTGAAGAGGCTCGCATCTGGAAGGCAAAGATCCACGTGCTGTATGTCGTGGAGACCGGGCTCTTCTCCTCCCTGCCCATGGACAATACATGGGAGATCATGTACAGCATGCTTGAGAAAGAAGGAAATGAAGCTCTCGATTCGGCAATACACGAAGCCCAGGAGAAATCTGTCGATATAGAGACCCATATCAAGTCTGGCCATGCAGGAAACGAGATCCTGAAGGTCTCCAGGGAACTCGGAGTCGATCTCGTCGTTGTGGGTTCCCATGGACGAAGCGAAGTCGATCGCCTTCTCCTCGGAAGCGTGAGCTCGTTTGTGGTGACCAACAGCAAGGTTACCGTCATGGTGGTGAGACCATAGTGGACGCAACTGTATCGGATTACATGACCACAGACGTGGTGAGTGTTGAGATTCCGGGGAACAGGGACGATGTCTTAAAGATCCTGAAACGAACAGGTATCAGCGGCGTCCCTGTACTCAAGGACGACAGGCTGGTTGGAATCATCACGAGAAAAGACCTGCTCCGGAAATCAGAAGAGACCCAGCTCGGACTCCTGATGACCGCCGACCCGGTCACGATCGGACCGGAGTGCACCCTCCAGGAAGCCGCCCGCATCCTCATCCATGAGAATGTCAGGAGACTTCCAGTGGTCGAGGACGGGAAACTGATCGGTCTTCTGAGTGTCGCCGACCTTGTCCACGCGATCGCCCAGATGCGGATCCCGAATGAGATAAAGGAGCAGTTCACGAGCCAGACTTTTGCACTATGGGAAGAGACACCCCTTCCCCTGGTCGGACGCATCATGGAGATTTCGGGCTTCGAAGCGATACCCATTCTCGATTCCGAAAGCAGGCTCCAGGGGATCGTATCGGAGCGCGATCTCATCAGGCACTCATCCATCGAGGACATGGTCGAAGTGAGCGACTTCTCCAATGGCACCGATGACGACGAGTGGACCTGGGAGAGCATCCGTGACATGCACACCATAAGCTACGGCATCTCCAGGATCCAGCTCCCGGATCGCCCGGTAAAGACCGCCATGGTGAAGAACGTCATCTCTGTCCCACTGAACGCAGAAGTGAGCGAGTGTGCACTCAAGATGAAGAGAGGACGGATAGACCAGTTGCCGGTGGTAAACGGAGACAAGAGACTTGTTGCCATGCTCTTTGACCGGGAGCTCGTAAAAGTGCTCTGTGCCGAGCTGGCATAACAAAAACCTTTAAATTTATTGATGACATTGTATTGTTGAAGCGCTTTTTCAAGTTTTTACGGCGTTTACCAATGTTTTGGGGTATTTACATGAATCCACAATACCAGGAACCCCTGAAGGGAACTACAACAGTAGGCCTGATGTTTGATGGCGGAGTGGTCCTGGCCACGGAAAAACGTGCAACCATGGGATACATGATCGCCAGCAAAAGGGCAAAGAAAGTCTACCAGATTGGCAACAGGATAGGGATGACAACAGCAGGCGGTGTGGGCGACGCACAGCAGATGGCACGACTGATGACCGTCGAATGCAGCCTGTACCAGATACGGAGAGGACGCCAGATGACAGTCGGCGCCGCAGCGACCCTGCTCTCAAATATTCTCAATAACAACAGGATGTATCCTTATTATGTCCAGCTGCTGGTTGGCGGAGTAGATGAAAACGGACCCAGTATCTATTCAGTCGACGCACTCGGTGGGGCGACAAAGGAAGAGGAGATCGTGGCAACCGGATCGGGATCACCCATGGCATATGGGGTTCTTGAAGACAGGTATACAACGGGAATGGACAAAGACGAGGCGATCTCCCTTGCAATACGGGCGATTCGTTCGGCAATAAAGAGAGACGCCGGGTCGGGAGAAGGTGTGCATGTGGTCGTAATCACCAGCGACGAATACACCGAGATACCTGAAGAAGAAGTCCGGCAGAGATACTCCATTCCAGCATAAAACTCTTTTTAGGACGGATTTAATGCTCATTGAAGACAGGCTTAAGGAACTGAAGGATAAGATAAACGATAAAGTCCCTGCAGGGATCACCGTCTCCGAGGTTGAATTTGAAGGGCCGGAACTGGTCATTTATACCGACGACCCGAAGAAATTTGCCGATGAAGCGGATCTCATCAAGATACTCGCCCGGGATCTCCGGAAGAGGATAGTTGTCCGGCCGAATGTCCTGGAAGAGCCGGAAAGCGCAGTAAATGATATCCGATCCGTGGTTGCCGAAAATGCAGGCATCAGCGATATCTTTTTTGATGCCGACACCGGCGAGGTGCTCATCGAAGCAGAAAAACCAGGGGTTGTCATAGGAAAGAACGGTGCCACGTTAAGAGAGATCACCAGGCATATCGGGTGGACACCCAAGGTCGTCCGCACCCCGCCTATCGAGAGCAGCACGGTAAAACAGATACGGCAGTTCCTGCGTTCGGTAAACGAGGAACGAAAAGAGTTTCTGCGGACTATCGGCAGGCGCATACATCGTGATGTCATCTCCCGGGACCAGTGGCTCAGGGTGACAATGCTCGGATGCTGCCGCGAAGTCGGCCGGGCTGCATTCCTGCTCTCCACGCCGGAGAGCCGTGTCCTCATCGACTGCGGTGAAAAGCCTGACAGCAGCAACAACAATGGGACGCCATACCTCTATGTCCCGGAGATCCATCCCCTGTCACAACTGGATGCTGTGGTTCTCACACACGCACACCTGGACCACTGTGCACTCGTCCCGCTCCTGTACAAGTACGGCTACGACGGGCCGGTATACAGCACTCCCCCGACGCGGGATCTCTCGGCGATGCTCCAGCTCGATTACCTGGACGTGGTTTCCAAGGAGGGCAGGAAGATCCCGTACAGCTCGAACGAGGTCAAGGAATACATAAAACACTCCATCACCCTCAATTATGGGAGCGTGACCGATATCGCTCCTGACATCAAGCTGACATTCCACAATGCCGGCCACATCCTGGGATCGGCAATAGCGCATTTCCATGTTGGAGACGGATTGTATAACATCGCATTCACCGGCGATTTCAATTACAGCAAGAGCAGGCTCTTCAACCCGGCGGCAAACGCATTCCCGAGGCTCGAGGCTCTCGTCATGGAGAGCACCTATGGCGGGAGCAATGATATGCAGCCGCCGAAGGCGGACGCAGAGGAGAAACTCTATGACACGGTGAACACCGTAATCAGGAGAGGAGGGAAGGTCATCATCCCCGCCTTTGCGGTGGGGAGATCACAGGAAGTGATGCTGGCACTCGAGGAGGGGATCCGGAAGGAGAAGATCCCCCGCATGAAGATATACCTGGACGGGATGATCAGGGAGGCCACCGCCATCCACACCACCTACCCCGAGTACCTGAACAGCGATCTCCGGAACCAGATATTCAAGGAGGGACTGAATCCTTTCCTGGCAGAGTG
>DAWO01000118.1:12202-27910 GCA_002509485.1 Methanolinea sp. UBA477 | reverse complement strand
TTTCGCTTCTGTCGTGAGACGACCTCAAGGGTCTCAAATTTATAATGAGGATACCCCTTGATCCAGCGTTGTGCCTCGGTGATGGCATCCTTCTCGCAGGCAAACTCCCGGTTCTTGAGGTGTATGAGCGCCGCGGTAATCTTCTCCTCCTCTTTCAGACGGTGCTTTTCAAGGGTCTTCTCTTCCTTCTTTCGGCCTTCCTCCGAAGTTGTGTTGGGGTTATGAGTGGAAGGCTAATCTCTCCCGCGTTCCTCACGCACAAATCTTCATCAGCATCTCCTGGAACGGAATATCTCCTAAAAACGGCTTATAGAGTGATAATGAATCATATCGTGTCTTCAGATATCATGATCTGATCCCATCCCCAGGTGTGCGTCTCGATCCGGTTCACTTATACTTCCCAGCCCCGGCCAGTTCATCCGCTTCTCTTTGCATCACATCGTTCAAAAACCAGGTGATGAGATTCTTCATGCCCTCTTCATTATCGGTAGGGTAATTTACTACGAGGTCTTTACTATTCAATGCCCTTTATTCCTCCATTTCCCAATTTAGAGTGGATACCGGGACTCTTCAATTTTACAGCTTTATATACACACTACCAATCACACTCTTTCATAGGCTCCTGATCTCCTTTACCACCCGTCTTCCCTTGTCACGGGCCTCGTCGAGTGCCGTCGGATGCCCCTTTATCCCGTTATACTTATCCATGTCGTTTGCGATGATATTGTCATAATATTCGAAGCCAATCGTATTGAAAAAAGCAGTAATAGCCGGGAAAGCCGCATCAAAGACGTTGTCCCAGGAGAGCCCAGCCGTTGAGATGAAGACGCCCTTGTGGCGTTGTATGTGCTCATTTGGGAAATAGAGCGTCTTTAATACGAACTTTTTCGCCCATATGTACTGTGCCCGGTCAATGAGTCCCTTCAATTCCGCGGTGATTCCCATGCTGTAGATGGGTGAGGCAACCGCAACACTGTCCATCGAGAGGATCCGGTCAAAGAGGGGTGGTGCGTCATCCTCCATGATGCAGACTCCTGTTTTGTGACAGGTATTACATCCCCTGCAGGGCGAATAATCAAGTTTTTTTAAGATTACCTTCTCGATGCCGGCTCCCTCCTCTGCGGCTCCATCGAGAAACGCATCCAGTAATGTCTCTGTGTTGCCGTGACGGTGCGGGCTGCCCGATATCCCCATGACATTCACATCCATGGTCTCACTCCGAAAGCCGGCCCTGTAGTTCCCTGATCACATCATGGCCCAGTCTTTCAGCATCCGCTTTTGCGGAAGGATGGTTGAGAATGGCACCCTTCTCATCGACATTATTGATCATGAGGTAGTGGATATCTGCGTCCCGTATCTCGACCACGTGGTAGAAGCATTTGACTGACGGGACCGCACCGTTGAATACATGGTCCCAGTCCTGGCCTGCGGTGGAAAGAAAGACACCCAGGCGTTTACCCTTTCGTTCGGGAGGGACAACCGGCAGTTTCAGGACAAATTTCCGTGACCTGAACACCTGGAACCGGTCGATCAGGGCCTTGGCCTGCGAACAGATGCCCATGCAGTAGATGGGGGCGGCGAGGACCATGCAGTCCGCCTCGATGATCTTGTCATGCAGGACATCCATTCCGTCTCTCTGCACGCACTTGTTCAACACTTCACATGCGTTGCAGCCCTTGCATGGATGTACATCCGCCTCGGTGAGTGCGATCTTCTCTATCTCCACGTCCCCTTCTTTCTTCATCGCGTCGAGAACCCAGTCGAGCAGAGTCTCGGAATTCCCACCCCTCCGGGGGCTTCCTGCAAAGGCCAGGACCTTGATTGCCATGATTGACGCTATCTGTCCCAAAGTATAAAAAGTGTTATTTTTGTGAAAACCCGCAGAAAGAATAAAAGGAAAATATTTTCAGATCTGCTTGAAGCAGAGATACCAGTCCTTGCACTCGTAGCCTTCTGAAAGGCGCGTGTTCATCTCTGACTGGTCCTTGGGTGCCGGAACCACGACCTTGTCGCCGGGCTGCCAGTTTGCCGGAGTTGAGACGCCGTGCTTGTCGGTGGTCTGAAGGGCTTTTACGAGCCTGATGATCTCGGGGATGTACCGCCCGTTGGAGAGCGGGTAATAGATCATCGCCCGCATGATTCCCTTGTCATCGATGAAGAAGACCGTCCGGATGGTCGCTGTCGAGCTCTGGCCCGGATGAATCATGCCGTATTTCTTCGCCACGTTCATGTCGAGGTCGGCAATGATGGGGAACGGGATCTCGACTCCCATCTTCTCCTTGACGTTCCTGACCCAGGCGAGGTGTGAATGCACAGAATCGATGGAGAGGCCCATCAGCTGCACATTCATCTTGGCAAGTTCGTCGGCTACCTGGGAGAAGGCAATGAATTCGGTCGTGCAGACCGGTGTGAAATCAGCGGGATGCGAGAATATCACAACCCACTTTCCCTTCAAGTCAGAGAGCTTCACCATTCCCTGGGTCGTCAGCGCCTGGAAATCCGGGGCAGGTTCGCCGATTATCGGCATTGCATTGAACTCTCCGCACATACACGCTCAGTCCTTGATTATCTCATCCAGTTGTGCCTTGCCATACACATAGGCAGGCATGCCGGCAAGCAGGAAGGCCACTCTCAGCGCCTCCTCGACCTCATTCTTCGTAAGCCCAAGATTTGCCGCTCCTGCCAGCTGTGCCCTGGTGGCATGCTGGTCACGGAGGGATGCAGCGATTGCAATCGCGATCAGCTTCTTCGTCTTCTTCGAAAGTGCACCGTCATCCCAGATGTGGCTTTCGAGTTTCATCACCATCTCGTACATCTGGGGGTCCTGTTCGGCTAGTCCCCTGAAGAATTTGGGGACCTTTCCAATCAAACCTTCGAGTTCGTTAAGATCCTTTGCCATCGAATTCACTCCTTTTTCAGGTCCATGGGCTGTCCACAGCAGATCAGCTCGCCGCCGCCGGCAACCTTGACTTCAACTACATTTCCGCATATCTGACACTCGTAGACTTCTCCTTCTTTTGAAACATTCACCATGTATATCACCTCATGCAGGGCATATTGTCCCTTCTTCTGATATTGGAAAAAGTTGTGGGAACTTTTTCATATCAGCCTGTTCCGATTCACCACAACCCAAAGATTTGAGAAAAATTTTGGAAGTTACTGGTTGCTCTTTCCGCGTTTTGGCGGATGAAGCGCGTCTTCCGGGGTTTTTACATCCGGCCGGATATGTGTCATCGGGAAACACTGGTATTCTTCACACGCACAGTGTGGGCATTTTCGGAGATCCTGCTCTACTGCGTCGAGTTCGAATTCGCGTCCGCAATCGATGCAGACATACTTCCCAGGACCGACTTTCTCTCCAGCTCTTACTTTTTCAACCAGTTCTATCACCAAATGGTAATCTTGTCGCACAGATTATTTATCACTTTTGTTCGTTCCATCAGATTCCTGTTTATTCGTTTAAAAACGTCAAAATTCCGTTATTTCGGGATTCATGACGAATCATGAAATACAAATCTATTTTGGGAATTGCATGTATAATTGAATCATGGGCAAGCTGGTAATTGGTCTTCTTGGAAGTCCGCTGACGGCAGGGAATACGGCAAATCTCCTTGATAAAGCCCTCGAAGGTGCAAAGGATGCTGGTTGCAGGGTTGAAAAGATCGAGGTCATCAAGCTGAATATCCAGGCATGCAGGGAGATCTTTTACTGTCGTGAGCACGAAGAATGCGCAATAAAGGACGATATGACAGGGATGTACGAGAAGTTCCGCGAACTTGACAGCTTGATCGTCGCGACACCGGTGATGACAATGGGAATTCCCGGTCTTTTGAAGTCATTCATCGACCGGTTCCAGGTCTTTTTCATGGCAAAGTACATGAGGAAGAATCCGATGGTTCCAGAAGAGAAGAGATCGCACCGGAAAGGCCTTTATCTTGGCATATCAGGGATGAATGTCCCCTATGTATTTGATGGTGCGAAACTTACGATGAAGGCATTCTTCGAGATCATCGACGTCTCGTACTGGGACGATCTTCTCATAAACGATATGGACACGATTCAGGACCTTACCAAGAGGCCGGAACTCCTCGAAGAGGCATATAAGAAAGGATACGAACTCGGAAGGATGCTTCAGACGGAAGAGAACAATTCCTAAAGGAGCCCCCGCTCCTTCATGCTCACAAAACCTGCCCTTGCCACGATGAGGTGATCGAGCAGACGTATCCCGAGGAGGTTTCCTGCATCAGCAAGCTGCCTGGTGACGGCGATGTCCTGGCTGCTTGGATCAAGGGTATTTGACGGGTGGTTGTGGACACAGATGATCGATGCTGCCCGGTCAGAGATAGCATCCGCAAAGACCTCCCGGGGGTGAACGAGGCTGTGGTTGAGAAGCCCGACTGTGATGGTCCTGTTGGCGATAACTTCATTCGCACCATTCAGCGTTATACAGACGAAATGCTCCTGCTTCTGGTTTGTGAGATCTGAAACAAGCGGCAGGATGTCTTCAGGACAGGAGACTTTTACTGCATCGTTTGTCCTGTAGTATCTCCGCCCGAGTTCGAAGCATGCGAGGATCTGTGAAGCCTTGCTGTCTCCAATCCCGTGTATCTCCATCAAACCCTCGTATGTCAGGCTTTCAGGGTTATCAGAGAGCTGCCTGGCAATGTCCCTTGCCACTGCAAATACGTCCCTGTCCCGTGAACCAGAACCGATTATCGCCGCGATGAGTTCTATATCAGAAAGCGACTCCGCACCGCGGGATACGATCCTCTCTCTCGGACGATCGCACTTGGAAATGTCGTGGATTCTCTTCATGGATGGCAAGGGGAAGACCCATTCTTTTGTAAAATGGAGTTGGGTGCACCGCTCAAAAAAAGGTTGCTTTTTGTTGCTTCAAAGCAAACCCGGGGTTCTTGATAGGATACCTTTTTTTACGAATCTTGCCAAAGTTAGAACCATGGCAACTGATGAAAATGCAATGGAAGCGTTTGCAGGAGAATCCCAGGCGAACCGGAAATATGCCGCCTTTGCAGAGAAGGCGGAGTCGGAGGGATACGTAAATATCGGTCGCCTCTTCAAGGCAGCATCAGAGGCAGAGGCTATCCATGCAAAGAAACTCATGAAAGCGACGGGAATGATCGGATCAACGATGGACAACCTCGAGAAGGCCGTTGCCGGGGAGACCTACGAATCTACCGAGATGTATCCCGAATTCGTGAAGGAGGCCGAGGCAGAGAAGAAGAGTGACGTCCTGCTTGCCTTCAATTATGCCCTGGAGGCAGAGAAAGTCCACGCAGACTACTACAGCGAGGCATTAAAATCCCTGAAATCAGGTCATGACATGTCGAACCGGACAGTCTGGCTCTGCCCGGTCTGTGGAAATATTTTCCTTGGTGAAGCACCGGATAAATGCGCGATATGCAAGGTCTTCAAGAAGGTCTTCAAGGAGATCGTCTGAGGGATTTGACATCCAAAGACCCCGTTTTCTAAAAAAGATCCCCGATTGATGAGCGTAACAAAACCCCTTTTTTCCAAAGGAAGATGCATCGAAAGGATTTTCTGATCGAAAAGTATCCGGTCAATGGGAATTAGATCAGTATTATTACAAATCGCGTTGTAAATCAGGAATACATGCCCAGAGTTACCGTATATTTCACACAGAACTGCCCGTACTGCCGCATGGTCAAGGCATTCCTCGAGAAGCANNATCCGGACAGTTCGGGGTGCCGGTCACGATTGTTGATGACGAGGTAATCATCGGGTTTGATGCGCAGCGGTTAAACGAGATCTTCGGCAGGTCACGGGAAGAGGAACTCTACGACGTCCTGATTATCGGTGCCGGCCCGGCAGGTCTCACGGCGGGGGTATACTGTGAAAGAAAGATGCTGAACACCCTGATCGTGAGCGAAAACATCGGTGGCCAGGCACTCGAGAGCTGGGCCATCGAGAACTACATGGGTTTTCGGATGGTTACGGGTGACGAGCTCATGAAAAAATTCGAGGAACAGGTGCGTTCCGGGAATATCCACATGGAACTGGACAGGATTCTCTCCCTGCAGAGCGAGGACGGCACATTCATCGCAAAGACCGCGACGGGAACAAAATACCTTGCCAAGGCAGTCATCCTTGCCCAGGGCAAGAGGCCAAAAAAACTTGGCGTGGCGGATGAAGAGCGATACCTTGGAAGGGGACTCTCCGTCTGCTCCACGTGTGACGGCCCGCTCTACAAGGAGAAGGTAGTCGCTGTGGTTGGCGGGGGGAATTCAGCGCTCCAGACAGCGATAGAGATGAGCAAGATTGCACGAGAGGTGCATCTCGTGGTCCGAAGCACAATCCGTGCGGATGAGAGTTATCTCCAGGCGTACAAGGAGCGGAAAAATATCATCACCCATACACATTCCGTAATTTCAGCACTTCATGGGAATTCGTTACTGAAAGCCATCACCATAATGGACCGGGACAGCGGCAGGGAGACCCGGATCGAGCTTGACGGAGTCTTCGCCGAGATCGGGTGGATACCGAACACCGACTTCCTGGAAGGGTTCGTGGATATGAACGAACAAAAGGAGATCAGGATCGATATCAACTGCCATACCAGCGTCCCGGGCATCTTTGCGGCCGGGGACGTCACAAATATCAAGACCAAGCAGATAATAACCGCTGCCGGGGAAGGCGCAAAAGCAGCTCTCGAAGCCTACGAATACCATGTGAACGGGTAAATCCGGACGTATCCTCACTCATTCTTCTTTTTGAAAGACCACGATCCGGTTGCTGTTGGTTCCGCACCGGTTGTTGTCAACTCCCCAGATATGCGATGTCTTGGTGAAATGCTGGCTGTTTATAAGTACTCCCTGGCATGAGAGGCCGCAAGCCTCGCCGAGCGGCACGACAGCATCTTCCAGGTTCACCCTGCCCTTCCTCACCTCCCCGACCTCGAAAGCCACAAAACCGCCCGGTCGGGTGATCCGTGCAAGTTCGAAGAAGGTCTCCTGCATGACAGCGGACCATTCCCTGACGGTTCTTGCCATGGTGATCTCCTTTCCTACGGCTTTGTCATCGATACCATTGAACCAGCAGCGAAGCCAGTTGTCACGCGAGTACTGGACAATATCCAGGAACGGGGGCGATGTCACGGTCAGCTGCACGGAATCGGACTTTATATGGTTTGTTTTTCTCGAATCACAGGTTGAAAATATCGCAGAATCTCCGGCCTGGATGAGCCTGGTCCTCTCGTCATCGGAGAGTGTCCGTAAAAGGGACCGTGTCTTCCGGATAATGAGAGCGGCGACATCCCGTTCCGGGGGAACCTGGTTTCGCAACCTGTTTATCCTGGCCTGGCTCTCCGGTGAGACCGCCTGGTTGGGCGGGAGTGTGTAGACCGAGAAGAACCCGTTTGAATGCCCTGTCAGCCTGCTCGTGGCGACCATCCGGATCCAGCTGTCGATGTGATCTTCCTGCCCGTCCTCCTGGCGCCGGAGCAGATACTCCCGGAGGGAGACCAGGGAGGATTCTGTATCGGGGTGGTAGAACATCGAGAGGTCTATCTCTGCCCTGCAGCCGGACGGAAACGCGATTGCCGCAAGCCTCTCTGACACGTCCGATTCACGCGGAGGGTGCAGGCGCGGGAGTGTGAGTATCCGGGACAATGGGTTGATATCATTGGCCGCGACATTCCGGCCGCAGAGGGCGGCCTCCAGGATGGTCGTCCCCCGTCCACAGAACGGGTCGTACACGAGATCTCCTCTCTTTGTAAGGAGCGTGATAAAGAAACGGGGAAGCTGGGGCTTGAAACATGCCCGGTACGAGACCTCATGGATCGAAGACGCCTGGCGTTGTGCGGATGTCCAGAACTCGCCAATGTAGCGGGGAGTGTGATGAAAGGAGGAAACAGGTTCACATGAAACGCAGGCAGGCTGGTTTTTCTGCCATGTTTCAAGCATCTCATCAAGACAGCCGCACGTCACCATAATGACTTCTCTTCTGGTTATATTCCCATTCCAACCTATTAAGAACTTTTATCTGCATGAGCGGAGGCATTCTCGCGGAAAAGGCTCTTTCTGGCTATCCATGAAAGAACCGCACCTCTTATCATTCTCCGTCTCCCATCTCTCTTGAATGGACGAGTTCCTGCGAAAGATGTCCCACCTCGTATTCGGTCTTATAATCGTCGGAGGGATCATAGCCCTGCCCGAACCGATCATGGTGTATCTCCTTCTCCTCTCGATATTCGCAGGATTCATCATCTCGGATGCAATACAGCGCGGATACTACATCCCCTTCATATCGGGCCTGATAGACCGGCTCGAGCGGAAGGATGCGATTCCGGGAAAAGGAGCCATCTATTTTGCGATCAGTTGTCTCTTCTGCCTCATCTTCTTTGAGAAAAGTATCGTGGTGCCGGCGATCGCGGCACTGGCCATTCTCGACAGCATCGCAACAATCGTCGGGCTGCGGTACGGAAGAAACCGTATCCACAACGGAAAATCACTCGAAGGGTCGTTTGCGGGGATGGTTGCCACCCTGCTCGCACTTCTCTTTCTCCTCCCCCCTGTCCAGGCCTTTGCCGCCTCATTCGTGGCCGGAGTGGTCGAGATTCTCTCGCCGGTCGATGACAACCTTACCATACCAGTTGCTGTCTGCCTGCTCCTTCTCATTATTTCGGTCGGCTGAGAAGACGGGTTTTAACACTCCTTCTCCTTTTTCCGCCTGTCCTTTTCCCTGTAGCCCTCGAGAAGGACTGTCGTGATGTTCTTAACCGGTTTATCGGTATGCTCCATGATATGATACTCACAGAAGGGGCACGAGCTTATCACGATATCTGCCCCGGTCTTCTCGATCTCGATCCGCCGGTCTTCGGCAAGCGCCGCTGCCTCCTCGGGGACGCCGGACCGGACTCCCCCGCCAGAACCGCAGCAGATGGCCGGCATCTCCACAAGGTCGACGACCTGGCTGATGAGCTCGCGCGGCTGGGTCCTGATCCCCTGCCCCCTCATCAGGTGACACGGGTCATGGTAGGTCGCCTTCAGCTCGAGCCGGGCCGGGGGCTCGATTCCGACCTTCGTGAGCACCTCGTTGATATCCATCACACGGAAGGGACAATCATAATCGTTCTTCAGGGTGGACCCGCACCCTGCGCACATGGTCATCACCGTATCGATGCCCCTGAAGACGAACGCATCGATATTCCGCCTTTTCAGCGTATTTAAATAGTCAATCTGCCCGGTCCGTATCAGCGGGGAACCACAGCAGACCTGTTCTCTCGGGATGATCACCCTGATACCGTTCCTGCGAAGCACCTCCATGGCGTCGAGCGCGGTCCGGGGAAGCCGGTTGTTGTACATGCATCCGACAAAGAATCCGACCGTCCCTTTCACTTCCCCATAAGGTTCGAGCACTTCGGGTACCTGTTCCAGGAACGTCTCCTGGGTCCGGTCCACGCTCCGTCCCGTCTCTCGGACCAGTTTCTCAACAGTCTGGTGCCTGGGCAGGGTAAGCCCCTTCTCGTTTGCGAGGGCGCGCAATCTCTCTATGGCCTTGCCGGGAATCTGGATATCCTTCGGGCAGACCTTCCAGCACGCCTGGCACGAGGTGCAGGTGAAGAGCCCATCCTCGACCGCCTCGGCAACCCGGTCACCGGTATCTCTCGGGTCGAGGGCAAGCCTGAGACTCTCGCGCATGGCGGTCGGGCCGGAAAAATCGATCACCTTCAGGGCCGGGCAGACAGAGACACAGGCCAGGCATTCGATACAACTCCTGAGTGGCTTGATCTGCTCGACCACGTCCTGGGTTGGCAGGGGGCACTCTTCGGCGGGTACGAGTGTCGCGATCTGGTCGAGGTAGGGCTCCATATCCACGACGAGGTCGCGTTTTATGGGGAGATCCAGCGGTTCGATCACCATCCCGTCAGTTGCCTCCTCCATGCACGCCAGCACGGGTTCGCCGTTCACCTTGACAGCACAGCTGCCGCACTGCCCCGATGCGCAACAGTAACGGTACGAGAGTGAAGGGTCATGATCCTCTTTGATGCAGTGGAGGGCGTGAAGCACCCTGGCGCCATCATTTACCCTGACAAGGTACGTCTGGAAATGCGGCTTCTCGTCAGTCTCCGGGTCGAACCGGAAGACTTTCACGGTCATCTCTCTCATTCCCACACCCCCGTCTCGATACCTTCGTCACAAAGCGAGAGAAACGTGTGCCGGTACGGGGAGTTTGACGCATCCCAGGCCTGTGTGACATCTTTTCTCACGTGAGCGCCACGTGACTCCTTCCGGAGGATCGCCCCCCTGACGACGAGCGAGGCGGTTGTGAGCATATTCTGGACGGTGCAGCATTCGATGAGGTTGCACCGGTTGGCAGCCTTCAGGTTCAGGGTGGAGAGGTGGTTGATCATCTCCAGCGTCTTTTCGAGCTCGCTTCCCGTCCGGAAGATACCGGCCCCTTCCCACATCGCGGTCTGCAGGGATCGGGCAACGGTGGCAGGGTTCACCTCTCCTGCATAAAAAGCTGCGAGTCTCCGCTCCTGCAGGTCGATCTGTCCCTCATCGAGAGAGATGCTTCTCTTCCTGGCTTTCCCTGCAGATTCACCTGCCCTCCTGCCGAATACCTGCGTATCGGCCAGGGCGTTCCCTCCGAGCCTGTTTGCGCCATGGACCCCTCCGGTCACCTCCCCGCAGGCATACAGGCCGGGGACGCTGGTCTCGCCCCCGGAACTGATACGGAGTCCGCCCATGATGTGGTGGGCGGTGGGAGCCACCTCCATGGGCTCGTCCCGAATATCCACGCCGAACTTGAGGAACTGTTCCAGCATCACCGGTAACCGCGTCTCTACCTGGTGGCGGGGCAGGTGGGTGACGTCAAGGTATACTCCGCCGTTTTTCGTGCCTCGTCCTTCAAGAATCTCGGTGGCTATGGACCTGGCAACCACGTCACGGGTGGAGAGTTCCATTCTTTCGGGGTCGTACCGTTCCATGAAGCGCTCTCCCTCGATATTTTTCAGTAAACCTCCCTCCCCTCTCACCGCTTCCGTCACGAGGCGCCCCCGTGCGTCATAGGGGTATACTGCGCCGGTAGGGTGGAACTGCACCTGTTCCATGTCAATGAGCTCTGCCCCTGCCCGGTATCCAAGGGCGAATCCGTCACCGGTTCCGCTCGAGGAGTTGGTGGAGATGTCATAGATCCGTGAACCCCCCCCTGTGGCAAGCACCGTGGCATCGGAGCGGAAGATCACTATCTCCCCTTTCTCGTCAAGCCCCACCGCACCCGCAACAGAGTCACCATCCTTCAGGAGATCGATTATTGCGATCTCGTTGAAGACCTCAACATCCGTCGAAGCCAGGCGATCCAGGAGAGTCATCATCATCTCGTGCCCGGTCCTGTCCCCTGCGTAGCATGTCCTCGGGAAACGCTGGCCGCCGAACGGCCGCTGCGCCACCTCGCACTCCCCGGTCACATCAAAGACCGCTCCCCAGCAGAGCAGATCGGCGATACGCCCGGGGGCATCATTCACGAGGATCCGGGCCAGTTCCCGGTCATTCAGATATGCGCCACCTTTCAGAGTATCCAGAAAATGGTCCTCGCAGGAATCTGTCTCCCGGAGCACCGCATTGTACCCGCCTTCGGCCATGGTGGTACAGCCCCCTTTTCCTGCAATTGTCTTGGATACCATGACGGTATCTCCGGAAAACGAGGCCTCAATGGCTGCCCGTACACCTGCCCCACCGCTCCCGATTACCAGGACATGGGAATCAATGACTTCAAATGACCGCATCTTATTATTAATTGAGTTGTATACTTACATAAATAGCTTGTAAAGGACAGAGTGAGCCCAAATGAGGTTTTTAATGAAATTTGGTGGCACTTCGGTTGCTGATGCGGAGAGCATCACCAGAGTGGTGGATATCATCGATCAGTATCACCGGGGCGAAAACGAGATCGCGGTTGTGGTTTCAGCCCAGCGGGGTGTCACGGATCAGATCATTTCGATGTCATCAGAGGTTGCCGACACAAGGAGTGCAGCCTCCATAGAGCCGTTCATCCAGTCGCTCCGGATCAGGCACCAAAAGGTCCTCTCCGAAGTGGCAGAGGATTACGAGGAGGAGATCGGATCCCAGCTGGAAGAGCAGCTGTGCAACCTCCAGAATATCCTCAATGCGGTCCACAATTTACGGGAACTCACTCCGCGGTCCAGGGATTATGTCATCACGTTCGGGGAGAGGCTCAATTCCCTTGTTATATCGGGAGCACTTCGCCAGAAGGGCATCCCATCGATCGTCCTGGACGGATGCGAGGCAGGTATCCGGACCACGGCCCACCATGGCGAGGCGATGGCCCTTCCCGAGAGCGAAGGCAGGATACGCAGCAGGGTTCAGCCCCTGCTCACGGAGACCGTGCCGGTCATCATGGGCTTCATGGGGTGCACGGAGAAGGCGATCATCACCACGCTCGGGAGAAGCGGCTCAGATTATTCTGCGGCGATCATCGGCGCCGGGATCGAGGCGGACGAGATATGGATCTGGACGGATGTTGACGGGATAATGACCTCTGATCCAAAGATCATCGACGATGCTCGCGTACTCTCATCCATCTCCTACCGGGAGGTCATGGAACTCTCGTATTTCGGGGCAAAGGTCATGCACCCCCGTTCGATAGAACCGGCCATGAGGAAGAACATCCCGGTGCGCGTGAAGAATACCTTCAATCCCGATAACCCCGGCACCACGATCGTCAGGGGTGAGAGACGTGAGACACGGGTGGTCAAGGCGCTCACGTATATCGACAAGGTGGCACTCCTCAACATCTGCGGTGCCCAGATGATCGGCCGGCCGGGAGTTGCCAAGGGCATCTTTTCAGCCCTCGCTGACAACGAGGTGAACGTGATGATGATCTCGCAGGGCTCGTCAGAGGCAAATATCTCCTTGATCATCGATGAGAACCAGCTTGCCGTAGCAACCGAATCGCTCTCCCCGCTTGTAAAGGAAGGTCTCGTACGGGAAGTCAGTTCCAACAGGGATGTCTGTGCCGTCGCGGTGGTCGGAGTCGGGATGGCAGGAGCCAAGGGTACCGGCGGAAGGATATTCACGGCCCTTGGAGACGGCGGTGTGAACGTGATGATGATCTCCCAGGGTTCATCGGAAGTGAATATCTCGTTTGTCGTGAGAGAGGCCGACGGCCCCCGTGCGGTCAGGATCCTCCACGATGAGTTCAGCCTTTCAGAGGAAGACAATGGATAACCCGGCAAGCTACCGTGATGCGGGAGTCGACATCGACCTGGAGGCGCGTGCCATATCCTCCCTTGTGGCCGAGTTGTCGTACCGGAGGAGTGGAAAGTACCGGATGCTCGGCGGCGTGGGTCACTTCGCAGGAATCATTGATTTCGGGCATCTCGCACTCTCGCTGGCCGTGGACGGGGTCGGTACAAAGATGCGTGTGGCCGACATGCTGGAGGACTGGACCACCGTCGGCATCGACTGTATCGCGATGAACGTGAACGACCTCTATGTGATGAACATGGAACCGGTGGCCTTCGTGGACTATATCGCCACCGACAGCCTCTCCGTCGAGAAGATGTCACAGATTGGGAGAGGATTGAACGAGGGTGCGAGACTGGCGAATATCGATATCATCGGGGGGGAGACTGCCACACTGAAAGGGCTTGTCAATGGTCTTGACCTTGCAGGCACCTGCCTCGGGATACAGCAGAAAGAGTTGATCATCACCGGTGAGAAGATCTCACCCGGGGACCGGATCGTAGGCCTCTCCTCATCCGGAATCCACAGCAACGGGCTCACGCTTGCCAGGAAGCTCGTTGATGCGGAGCATGCCTGGGATGAGAGGCTGAACGGCAGCAAAACGCTTGGCAAGGAGCTTCTGACACCAACCCGAATCTATCACGAAGTTCTCGCGACCACCGCATCCTGCAGGGTTCACGGGATGTGCCACATCACCGGGGGAGGCCTGCTGAATTTCCGGAGGCTTTCTTGTTACGGATTTGATCTATCAGACCCCCTGCCCCCCCAGGAGGTGTTCCGCTGGCTCCAGGAGGCAGGAGATGTCGCAGACGAAGAGATGTACCGGACATTTAACATGGGAATGGGCTACGCCTTCATCGTACCCCCCGGAGAGGAGGAGAAACTCATCTCCGGACTGCCCGGGTCAAAAGTGGTCGGGGAGGTGACAGAAGAACCCGGTATCAGGTTGAAAGGCCTGGAAATTTCATAATAGCCGTCAATTCCCCGTTTCATCATCCTGGTCGTCTTCAGGCACGTACGGAGATACTGCCGCCCTGTCGGCCAGGATGGCGGAATTTCCCGTGGGATCTTCGATTACCAGGGTAATATCGAGGCGCCCTTCCCTGACCTCGCCGATCTCTTCCAGGAGTGAATTGATGCGCTCGCGTTCACAGGCATCGTCATTTCCGAGAAGCAATCCACCGACAACCTTCTCGATCCTGGCGAGCACACCCTCCACGTTGGATACGAACCCTTCACACGCAGGCCCCGGATCAATTCGCACACCCAGTTCTGGGATCGATATCGTGGCATTCATGCTCCTGATCACCCGCACCGAGAGGTCTTCATCGGAACGTATGTCCAGTTGCCACCGTGAGGGTTCTGCGTTCTTCAGGAGCTGGCAATCCACGAACCTGTAGCCGCAGGAAGGACAAAGAGCGCTGATTATCAATATTTCTGAAAAATAGGGGATCTCATCAGTCTGGTAAATATATTCTATCTCGTCGTTACACACCGGGCAGGGGCCGGGTACGACGCTTCGCACCTATAAGCCCTCGCCGATCTTGTCCCTTGATATCTTGACCGAGTTTGGAGTAACCACAATATAGCGCTGGTCGCCAAGACCGATGATATCTCCGTTTACGTCCCTGGCAACCTCCTTGAAGTCTTTCAATACTCGTTCATACATGACCTTGTCCATCTTGAGCCGGGCGATGTCAACGATGACGATGTTTCCGTTATAGATCTCGTCCTTTATCTGCGGACTGTCCTTTATATCCCCGACACTTGCGATCTTCACGTACATGGCCGGAGCCGACGACTCGGCCTCTTCGAATGCCTGCAGATCGAGATCCATGTAGTCGTCCTCGGAAGATGACGTACTCCTGCCAAGAAGGGTATCCAGAAATTTTACCATAGCAAAATTGTCTATTGAATTTTATTTAATAGTATCTATTCCAAAAAGCCCAATCAGTATTCGGATGGGCATAAACGAACAGCAGTGCCATTTTTTATTCAGGTGTCGGTGGGGAGCGGCAAAATCGGGTTCATTTCAGGCTTACAATTCGATATTCCAGATCTCATCGCCAACAAAATGAATGTTTTTCACCACTTTGCCCGAAGATTTATTCCGCATCTCTCCTGCATCGAGTTGCGCAAGGCCGAGGGCAATGGGCTTTCCATGGCGTTCCTCAACGATCTGGACTGGGTGCCCTTTCCGTATATCATCCGCGATTCCGACAATTCCCGGCCTCATCACGTCCGCCCCGTTCACCACGTAGGAGACCGCACCGGAATCGACAGTTATACGGCGTTCCGGAAAAGGCCTGGCAACGGCACCTTTCAGGGTTGGAAAGATGTAATCCCTGTATTCCATGAGATGAGGCAACTTGTCGACAAGATACAGGGTGAGCCCCTCCCGGTCTGTCTCCACCACCTCGACCCGCTCGCCCATGAAGAGGGAGGCTGATTCTCCGATCTC
>DAWO01000118.1:9614-12121 GCA_002509485.1 Methanolinea sp. UBA477 | reverse complement strand
TTCATATCCCCGGGCCATCTGAATACAACGATTCTATTCTCTTCGCTATCTTTAAGTATCCCTCACGCGCACATATATTACTCCAAATTAAAGTATGTTGGGTTTGAGAATATGACAAAACGGCCGTTGGATATTTTGGACCAGGTATTAAACCGCCAGCCCGTGATTGTCTCCCTGAAAGGTGGACGGGAACTCCGGGGGGTTCTGCAGGGATACGATGTGCACATGAATCTCGTGCTGGACAAGGCAGAAGAGATGGAGAATGGAGAGGTACGCAACGTGGGCACCCTTATCGTCCGCGGTGACAACGTGATCTATATCTCTCCTTCGCTGGAATGAGCAAAAAGAGGTGAAAAAATATGTCAAAAGGAACTCCGTCAAAGGGAAAACGGAACAAGACCCGCCACATCGCCTGTCGAAGGTGCGGGAGCATCTCCTACCATGTGCGCCATAAGGTCTGCTCTGCATGCGGTTTTGGTCGAAGCACCAGGATCCGCAAGTACCAGTGGCTGACAAAGAAACCAAAAATCCCCACCCACTAAGGAACATTCATGTGCGGTATCGTTGGCATCAGGGATGCTGGCGGTGTTTCCTTCTCTATTTATTATGCTCTTTATGCTCTCCAGCACAGGGGGCAGGAGAGCGCGGGAATTGCGACGTTCGATGGCGCCAGGCTGTACAAACACAAGGCACAGGGCCTGGTTGCCGAAGTATTCGATTCTACGACACTTGAAAGCCTGAAAGGAGACGTGGGGATAGGTCATGTCCGGTACCCGACCACCGGTGAGAACCGACCTGAGAATTACCAGCCATTCAATTTTGTATTCAGGGATAACATCATCTCCCTGGCCCATAACGGAAACCTTGTCAATGACCGCACATTGCGGGACGAGTTCGAATGTGGGGGACAGATCTTCTGCACCAATACCGATACCGAGCTCATAGCCAAGGTCATCACCGATGAGATGCGCGATTCCGGCTCTATAGAGGACGCAGTCCATCGGTGCATGCGTGTGCTGAAGGGTTCGTATTCTGTCGTGATGATGATCAACGGGATTTTATACGGATTCCGGGACCCCCTGGGAATAAAGCCCATGTGTATCGGCAGAACTGAAAATGGCTATATCCTGGCCTCTGAGAGTGTGGCAGTCGATGCGCTTGGTGGGAGGTTTCTGCGGGATATCCTGCCCGGTGAACTGGTCTGCATCGACGAGCACGGCATCAAGAGCATGCAGATCGCCCGGGCGAACCGGCGTGCCCATTGTATATTCGAATATATCTATTTCGCCCGTGCCGATGCCGTGCTTGACGGTGCACTTGTCTATGATGTCCGGACAAGGATTGGTGAGAAGCTGCATGAAGAGGCGCCGGTCAAGGCAGACTCCGTCTGCACGGTGCCCGACTCCGGGACGGCATATGCGATCGGCTATTCTCACGGGTCGGGCATTCCCTTCGTGGAGAGTCTCCTGAAGAACCGGTACATGGGGCGGACATTTATCATGTCCACCCAGAAGGAGAGGGAGCGTGCGGTGCGGATAAAGCTCAACCCGATCAGGGAGCACCTGAAGAACAAGTCCGTGGTGCTGGTGGACGACAGCATCGTCCGGGGGACGACGTCCCGGCGGATCATCGGGACCATGCGTGATGCGGGAGCCCGTGAGATCCACATGCGAATAGGCTCCCCGCCCATCAAGGCCCCCTGCTACCTGGGTGTGGACATGCCCACCAGGGATGAGCTGATAGCGAGCAACAGGGAGGAAGAGGAGGTACGAAAACGAATCACCGCAACATCTCTTCATCATATCTCGCTTGAGGCGTTGATCGACGCGACAGGCATGGACAGTGAATGCCTGTGTACCGGGTGCATAACCGGACGCTACCCGACTCCAATCAATGGAGAGGAATTCATTCCGGCAAAGATCGATTTTCTGGACGGCACATACCAGACAAAACTCGAAAAATTCGGAGACGGTTCTGAATAATATTCTTTTTTAAAGGAATTTGATAGCGAGGGATGGATTTGAACCATCGATCTACGGGTTATGAGCCCGTCGGGATATCCTGACTACCCCACCTCGCTGCAAGAATCGAGGTATAGTATTGGATTAACCGGAGTGATATAGTTTACTCTTCCCCGGCGTTTGGAGCAGGAATAGTCATTAATACGACCCTTTCCAAAACAGGTTCTCATGGACGACGAAGAACTGGATAGAATACGGGAGAGAAAGATTCTTGAACTGCAGCGGACGCTTGAGCAGAAGAGCCTTCCACGGGTAGTGGAGGTTAACCAGGCCACATTCTCGCGGTTCGTGGAGGGAAATGCCTTTGCCGTCCTCGACTTCTGGGCAGAGTGGTGCGGCCCCTGCCGGATGGTCGGACCGATTATCGAGGAACTCTCCCATGAATTTGCCGGAAAAGTGGCCTTTGGCAAGTGTAACACGGATTTGAACCCCCGTCTTGCTACACAATATGGAATCACCGCCATTCCGACCGTCCTGTTCTTTGCC
>DAWO01000118.1:7755-9582 GCA_002509485.1 Methanolinea sp. UBA477 | reverse complement strand
TCTTCCTGGACGTATCAGTGTAATTATCAGTGTGAGAATGGAAAGGTAGTATACATGAGAATGATCGTGGGATTGTCCGGTGCCAGCGGGATTGTATACGGGATACGGCTTCTTGCTGCCCTGCGCGAACTTGACGTCGAGTCGGATCTCATCATGACCGATCTTGCAGCGAAGATGGTAGAGATCGAGACCGATTACCGGGTCTCCGACGTGTGTGCCCTTGCAACGAGGGTCCATGACTGTTTCGATTTCACGTCCCCCCTGGCAAGCGGGGGGTTTCGGAACACCGGGATGGTCGTTATTCCCTGCAGCATGAAGACGATTGCAGGGATCGCGTGCGGGTTTGCCGATAATCTCCTGCTCAGGGCTGCAGACTGCACACTCAAGGAACGCCGCCAGCTCGTCCTGGTTCCAAGGGAGACGCCCTTGAACACCATCCACCTGCAGAACATGCTCGCACTTGCCGGTGCCGGGGCGACCATACTCCCGGCAGCACCCGGATTCTACCATCGCCCCGCAGAGATCACGGATCTTGTCGACCACATCGTGGGCAAGGTGCTTGATATATTCGATATCGAGCATCATCTCTACCACCGCTGGAAGGAAGGAGAAATTTCGGATTAGAATACACGATCGGTTTTTTTCTGTCGTTCTTTCAACTGCTGGAAGTGCAGGACGAAAAAACGTTTTTCTGTGGCACCAAAAATTTTTTAAAAAAAGTATATGCTGTTCAGGATTCCTGAGGTTTTAGCATGCCCCTGCCCCGTTTCATCTGCAGGATCAGGACAACCAGGGCTGACAGGGGCAGTGCAATGATAAGGGGATCGATCGCGTTCCACGGGTATCCCAGAACGCTCGGGGTTCCGAGAACCGCCTGGGAGAGCCCGGAGACGTTGGAATAACGGGTATTGATGAAGAGTGCGTACACGAACCAGGCAACAGCGCCGACCACCAGGCTCGCCTGGGCCGCAAGCGGATCAGGCTTTTTGCAGTATACGGCCACGGCAAAGATGGGGAGGAACGCCGATGCGCAGAGGCCCATGAACATGGTCGTCGCGATGGCGATGATGCTTCCCGGCATCAGGTAGGCGACGATCACGCTCACGATGATCATGATGACGAGGCCTACCTGGTTCGCGCGCAGCGACAGGGCACATTCCCGACCTCTTCCCCACAGATCACAGACAAGGGCAGTACCCATCGTGTGGAAGAGCGAGCTCAACGTGGACATGGCAGCGGCAAGGAGTGTCAGCATGAAGATGACCACGAACCATTCCGGCATCGCGTGGTTGATGAAGACGGGAATGACGGAGTCGATATTTCCGCCTGCTGCCTGAATTGCGATCATTCCTTCGGCGTTATAGAAATACACGTTGGTGAGGGCTCCCACCGTGAAGGCAACCCCTGTCATCATCAGGATGAACGGGCCTCCCACGAGGACGGCCCGGTTGAGGGACCGCCCGTCTTTTGCGGTCATGAATCGGACGACGAGCTGTGGCTGCGCAAGGACCCCGATTCCCACGCCGAGCACCAGCGTAGTAACGAGCGTAAACCAGATAGGCGACCCGAGCTCGGGCATGGACGTCCATCCTGTCATTCCTCCGGCCGCGAGGGCTTCAGGGACGAGATCGGACATGGCGGTGAGGGCTGAATTGGCGGCGTTCACCCCCCCAAGATACATGTAGGTTGCCACGAGGAGAATGGTCATGCCTACAAACATGATGCTGCCCTGCAGTGCATCGGTGTACATGACTGCGATAAGACCGCCGAATAACACGTAAATTGCTACAATGGCTGCAAAGCCGATGAGTGCGGTGTTGTACTGGA
>DAWO01000118.1:7276-7728 GCA_002509485.1 Methanolinea sp. UBA477 | reverse complement strand
GAGTAGATCTTTCCCATGAGATCGGGAAACGTGATGGCGCTCAGTCTCTTGCCGATCTCGCGTGTACGCTTCCCGAAGATTACGAAGGCAAGAAGTATACCAACACCGATATTGAAGACGGTAAGCCATATGAGCCCCATGCCAAGGTTTGCTGCCTGCCCGCCGAAGCCTACGATGGCAGACGTGCTGATGAATGTTGCACCATAGGAGAGGGCAATGACGAAGGGATGGCTTTTTCGTCCGGCAACAAGGTAATCCTCGGCAACCTTTGTCCTCTTGTATCCTATATAGCCGAGTATCATGATCATTGCCAGGTAGATGACCGTGATCACGCTGATCGTGAATGTGCTTACGGCCATGGTTACCGATCCGCTCCTTTGTTCCAGTTCAGCAGACCGTACACGACGCAGGCCAGGGCTAATCCGATGGCCAGGATGTAGCCGATCCATATC
>DAWO01000118.1:5986-7225 GCA_002509485.1 Methanolinea sp. UBA477 | reverse complement strand
TTTACCTGACAAAAGGTTGTTACTGCGCTATTTATTCGTTTCTGATCTCTCCGGCTCCATCCCGAAAGAAGATATCAGATCGGACCATAACCACAAATAGAGGAGACAATTGAGATCCGCCTACCAGGGACTGCACGGGTCCCTCCAGGAGATACTTGCCAACCGTCTCGGTTGGGACAGCCTTCGCGACGTCCAGGAAGAATCGTACCGGGCGGTCACATCGGGTGACGATGTCCTTGTCATCGCACCAACGGCAGGCGGCAAGACCGAAGCCGCCCTCATTCCGGTCCTGGACCGGATCTTGAAGGATGGTTCACAGGGCATCAGCTGTATATACATATCGCCCCTGAAAGCCCTGATAAATGATCAGGAGGAGAGGTTCTCTTCGTTCTGCATCCCTGCAGGACTGGATCTCTTGAAGTGGCACGGGGACGTCCCCCGTGGCGACAGGCGGTGGCAGGATGGTGAGGCCCCGCATCTCCTGATGATTACGCCAGAGTCGCTCGAGGTCCTCTTTGGGGAGCGGGACCTGCTCGCCGATCTCTCACGGGCAAGGTACGTGATCATTGACGAGCTGCATGCATTTGTCGAGTCGGAACGCGGGGTACATCTCCGGGTACTCCTGGATCGCCTTGATGTCCTGGCAGGCCGTGCCGTCCAGAGAATCGGGCTTTCGGCGACAGTGGGCAACCCTGAAGAGATCCTGGAATGGCTCTCTGGCGACCGGGGATCCAGGCAGCTCGTGCAGGTTCCAATCCTGCCCCGTGAGAAGCGGTTCTCCTTCTTTGTTGAAGAGGACGACGAGAGGAGGATGGATGTCATCGTTCGTGTCGTTGCCGGGAGGAAGGCGCTCGTCTTTGTCAACAGCCGAAGCGATGCTGAAAAGATAGGACAATCGCTCCAGGGAAGGACCGAACAGCTCTTCGTCCATCATTCCTCTCTCTCGCCGCAACTGCGAAGATCGGCGGAGAACGCCTTTTCAAAAGAAGGGAGCGCCTGTATTATCTGTACCAGCACGCTGGAACTGGGGATAGATATAGGGGACCTCGACGTGGTCGTCCAGGTCGGCCCACCGGGCTCGGTATCGTCGTTCCTGCAGAGGATGGGCCGGAGCGGGAGGAGGGGCAGGCCACCGTACGTCGCCTGCATTCTCAGGGATCCAGTCGAGTTTCTCTGCATGGCCGCGGTTATCGAGTGTGCAGGCAAGAGAGAGGTCGAACCGCTCGTCCCCCACAAGGT
>DAWO01000118.1:0-5943 GCA_002509485.1 Methanolinea sp. UBA477 | reverse complement strand
TGGATTCGATCGCCTCGTATCTTCTTAAAGAAGGCTTTGTGGTACAGGACGGCGATCTGCTCATGCCGGGACCAAAGGCCGAGTTGCTGTACGGGAAGTCGAACTGGAAGGATCTCTACTCGGTGATCCGCGGCGGCGGAGAATACCGTGTTATTACCCCTGAAGGCGAGGTCGTGGGCCGTCTTGATGCCCGGTTCGTGGCGAGCAGGGGCGGGAGCGGGTTCTCGCTCGGGGGAAAGATCTGGAACCTCATCAAGAGTGACGACTCCTACAATCTCGCTGTCGCGGTGCCCGGAGACGACCAGCGGTCGCAGGTGTTCTGGACCGGGGGCCAGGCAGGCTCCTCGCCGGTCATCTGCAGGGGTGTCCGGAGAATCCTGGCACGGGGCCGCTCTGTGCTCCCTCTAAACGAGGGACAAGAGGAGATACTCTCTGCACATATCACATCGTATCCACAGATCAGGCGGAACGCAATCAACCTCTGGCAGGAGCAGGGATCGAGGGGATATGACGTGGTGATCCTCACCTGTCTCGGGAGGGAGATGAACGGGATCCTCGCGACCCTGCTCAAGACTCTTCTTCCCGGAAAGAGACGGGTGAAATATGATGATCTCCTGGTGACCGTGCAGGCGATGAAGGAAGAGGGATCGCTCGATTCCGTGGAAGAGGCACTGTTGTCGATCAGGGGGATGGACGAGGAAGAGATCGGACGGCTGCTCCGTGTTCCTCCTCCCGAACTCTGGAAATTCGGCGAAGCCATACCTGATGAGATGAGGCGGGAGATGGCCTTCTCCGACCATTTCCATCTCGATGAATTTTCGGATACGATAGGATCCCTTCCTGTCAAAAGACCGGGATCTAGGTGACAACCGCTTTCTGGAATCTCCAGTACGCCAGTGCAAACATGATCGAGGCGAATATCGCAAGGACACAGAGAGAGAGTGCGATCTCCCCGGTGGTTGCGGTATAGTGTATCCCGATGGACTGGAAGTCGTCACCTATCGCAAAATAGCGGATACCGTTGACAAGGTGGGTTAAGGGATTGATTCCTGAAATGATCTGGAGCAAGGGTGGAAACGCGTTTACCGGGTACAGGGCATTGCTCGCAAAGAAGATCGGCATGGTCAGCAGGGTGATTATTCCCTGCAGGCCTTCAGGGCTCTCAAGGGAGATGGAGATCGCTGCCGAGAGGAAGAGGAAACCAAGGGAGAATATTCCCAGGAAGAGCAGGATACCCAGCAGAGAAACGAACGTCTGGCCTGCCGAATATCCGAGGAAGAATTCAGCCCCGATGAATATCCCGAACACCATGATTATTCCTGCCTGGATGAAGGACTTTGTCATGCCGGAGAGGGCAATTCCGAAGATGATATGGTTCCGTGGCAGCGGACTGGCCATGATCTCCCGCATGAGCCCCCAGTTCTTGTCGAAGAGAAGCATTGTTCCGCCGAAGAGGCTGGTAAAGAGCGTGGTCATGGCGATGACGCCCGCCGCCATGTAGGTGAGGTAACTCACGACGGGGACGCCGGGGATTGTCGGGACTGATCCGGCCAGGCGGTCGAAGTTTGCCGCCATGGCTATGCCAAAAAATGCAAGCCAGAGCGCCGGCTGGACCAGTGACGATACCAGGACCGTCTTGAACCGGACGAACCTGAGCATGTCTCTCCAGTATATCGTGAGGAATCCAGGCCCTGCCATCACCGCCTCCCTGCCCGTGCAGCAGACGTCACCTGTCTCTCCGTCCCTCCGTCCCGCAGTTCCTTTCCGGTGAAATGGATGAAGACATCATCCATTGACGGTTTCTTCAGGTTGACGGTCTCCAGCGTGATGCCGTGTTTGCCGAGTGTCTCCATGATGTGGGGGAGGAGGCGGGTTCCGTCGGAGTTGACCACCGCCACGAGACCTTGATCCTTCTCGCTGACACGTGTCACGCTCTCCAGATCTTCGAGGAGGGCCCGGGTGGCTGAATTGTCACTGGTCTCCAGGTAGACGATGTCTTCACCGAGCATGTTCTTCAATTCGTATGACCTGCCGGTGGTGATGATCTTTCCGTGGTCGATGATGCTGACGCGATCGCTCAGCCGGTCCGCTTCGTCCATGTAGTGCGTGGTGAGAAAGATGGTCGTCCCCTCCTCGTTGACCGCCTTGATGTAGTCCCACATCTTCAGGCGGGTCTGCGGGTCGAGTCCGATGGTCGGCTCGTCGAGGAAGAGGACCCGGGGCCGGGTCATCAGTCCGCGGGCGATCTCCAGGCGGCGTTTCATCCCACCCGAGAGGTGCCTGGTGAGCGTGTCCCTCTTGTGGTCGAGCGCGACAAGCTCCAACAGTTCGTCTATCCGCCGTCTTCGCTCCTCTCTCGGCATGGAATAGAGCCTGCCATGGAACTCGAGGATCTCCCGGCACGTCATATCCCGGTCGAGGGTCACCTCCTGGAACACGATCCCGATCGATTCCCGGACTTTTGCGGGATTCTTCGAGACGTCGTGGCCTGCAACGACCACACGCCCCTCCTGGATTGGCAGGAGTGTTGTGAGCACGTTGATGGCGGTGCTCTTGCCGGCGCCGTTTGGTCCGAGAAACGAAAATATCTCTCCTTCGCGGACCCCGAAGCTGATATGGTCGACTGCAAGGAAGTCCCCGTACCTGTGCACCAGGCCGTCCACCTCGATTATGGGTCTGTCTTCCATGCAAAAACCCCCGCTTCGTTCCTGTCGATCTCCGTGATCAATGCGGAAAAATATGGTGGATTCAGGCGATCTTTTTGATGAGATCGGCCACGTTCTCGGCAAAGAGTCGGATGGTATTCATCCCTTCGACGTCATTCAACACCTCGCCAGGCTGATTGCCGAAGGCCATGTTCCAGTAGGTCGACCCGGGAACGATCATACCGTTTATGAAGAAGAACATGAGCATCTCCTGGATCGTGGCGGTGTGCCCGCCCCTCCGGGCGATGGCAATCGGGCCGCCCACCTTCCATGAGAGGAAGTTGTCGGTGGCCATCGAGACCATCCCGATCCGTTGCAGGGCTGACATCACGTCACCGCGTGCGGTGCCGAAATATACCGGTGACGCCACGATGAATCCGTCGGCCTCTCTTATTTTCTCAATCAGTTCGTCAAGGCCGTCTTCAAGGACGCAGAACCCCTCGTCCCTGCACCGGTAGCAGGCGGTGCAGGACTCGACCTTCTTGCCTGCCAGTGAGTATACCTCGGCATCCAGGCCCGAACGCCGGATCACCTTCGCGCATTCCTCGACCACCTGGGCACAATTGCCATTGGGGCGCGGGCTCCCGCTGAGCAGCAACACTTTCTTCATAAACCTAGGTTTGACAGTCCTTTTATATAGTTCTCTGGGACAGAAGAACTGGGTGGCCGGATGGTGCAGGAAGATGAGAGGAGATCCGAAGAACGTCTCCGGTACTTTCTTCTGAGCATGACAGATGAGAACCCGGGCGTCAGGTGGAAGGCGATCGAAGCCCTGGCTCGGACACGGGACAGGAGAGCGGTCGGCCCGATCATCGCCGCCCTGGAAGACGGGGACTGGAGGGTACGGCAGAAGGCTGCCTGGGCGCTGGGCTTCCTGGGAGACCCTGCGGCATATGCCCCACTCCAGCGTGCTCTCCGGGACGGGAGCGAAGGAGTCCGTGACATGGCACTGGAGGCACTCGACGAGATCAGGAGGAAGATGATAGAAAAAGACTGAATCGTTCTTCTGTCCATGACAAACGAGCAACACCACATCAGGCCCGCAGAAAAAAGGCCAGCGTTTCTAAGGCCATTCCTCGCACGGAAAAGATGGCACCTGGTTTTTGGAAACTCCCGAAATCCCTTAAAAATTTTAATACGATCCGGGGGGAATAGTACAGGCAATACCGTGGATGCCACCCGTCCCGATCGGGAACAGATCTTCTCTGAGATCCTGGACAGGACGGGGATCCATCCGGCAATCCGATAGCCTGAACCCGGGCGAGAGGTCAGAAATGGAGATAAAAAACCCGAATGTACAGTTTGAAGAGATGCGATTGTCGAAAGTCAGGGAGATGAGAGAAGCGGGAATGACACTCTATCCCCCCTGTTTTCCCCGCACAGAGACCGTGGCGGAGATACGGGAGAAATACTCCGAAGCAGGCCACGAGAAGAGCGAAGGAAGGGTGACAGCCGCAGGAAGGCTCTATACCGTGCGGAATCACGGCAAGACGATATTTGCCGATCTCGGCGATGAGAGCGGCAGAATACAGCTGTACATCCGGAAAAATGACCTGGGCGCCGAGAAATTCGGATATTTCACCGCGATGGTCGAGCGGGGTGACATCATCGGGGCAAGCGGCCATGTGTTCCGCACCAAGGTGGGCGAGCTCACCATCTGGGTCGACGATGTGACGCTGCTCACGAAATCCGTGATATCCCTTCCAGAGAAGTTTCACGGGTTAAAGGACGTCGAGAAACGGTACCGCCAGAGGTACCTGGATCTCATCACGAACGAGGAGACGCGGGAGACTTTCCGCACGAGAAGCCGCATCCTCTCCCTGATCAGGAAATATCTCACTGAAAACGGGTTCCTCGAGTTCGAGACCCCCATTCTGCAGCCTGTCTATGGAGGTGCGAACGCACGGCCCTTCACCACGTTTCACAACTTTCTCGAACAGAAGCTCTTCATGCGCATCGCACCCGAGCTGTACCTGAAAAGGCTTGTTATCGGGGGGTATGAGAAGGTATTCGAACTCGCCCGAAATTTCAGGAACGAGGATATCGATACCCAGCACAACCCTGAATTCTCCATGGTCGAGATCTACGAGGCTTACCGGGACTACAACGACATGATGGCGCTGACCGAGGGCCTGATCTCCTCGCTGGTCCACGAGATCCATGGCACCTACGAGATCACCTACGGGGGAGACCGGATAAATTTCACCCCTCCGTGGAAGAAGATGAGCATGGAGGATGCTGTCCGCGAGATTGGAGGGGTGGATATCTGGTCATACACTCCCGAAGAGCTCCGGGAACTCGCCCGGCAAAAAGGGATCGAAGGATGGGACCTGCCGCAGAACAACAGGGAATTTTTGGTGCTCTTCTTCGAAGCCCTCGTGGAAGAGAGACTCATCCAGCCGGTCTTTATCCATGACTTCCCCATCGAGAACTCTCCGCTTGCAAAGAGGCACCGTTCAAAGGAGGGGTTCACGGAGCGGTTCGAGCTCTTCGTCTGCGGTATGGAGCTTGCCAACGGGTTCTCGGAGTTGAATGACCCGCAGGACCAGCTGAAGCGGTTCGAACTCCAGGACGAAAAGAGGCGCGCCGGCGATCCGGAAGCCCAGATGATCGACTATGATTTCATCAACGCACTGGGGTACGGTATGCCCCCTACCGGTGGGGTCGGCCTCGGGATAGACCGGGTCGTCATGGTACTGACAGACAATGTCTCGATAAAGGAGGTGATCCTCTTTCCCCAGATGAAATCCGGGGCTGAACGGCAGGAGAGAGAGGAAGAAGACACACCAGAACAGAACTAAAATTTTCATGAGAAATTGGCCATGCCATTCTCCTTTTCCGTGTGTTAAGTCACGACGGGAACCATGCGAATTATTTCGTTCTCCTGTCATGGAAAAACGAAAGCATCAGCAGTTTTTGCTGGCTCAAATCACCGGATATTTCGGAAAATTTGTAATTTTCGGGGAAACATTTATCTGTATAAAAAGAAAGGGATTTTTCAGTATATCTGATCAGATAAGAAATCATGGTTTCCCACCCGTACGGGAAGCACTTGACTTGGTGGCATCAGGGCATGGAGCACGATCGGGTATAAACAGGTTTCCCTCTCCAGCCGGGATCGCCGTCCAGGGGCTGGTGCGTTTTTCAGGTGTGACGCCCGGGTTTCTCATCGGATGAGGGGGTTATACTTCATGAAGACCGTCACACGAAAGAGAGATCTTTTCCTTTTACTTGTATG
>DAWO01000141.1 GCA_002509485.1 Methanolinea sp. UBA477 | reverse complement strand
ATCACCCATACACAACAACCCTACGGCGTGCCTCATCTCCTCGTCAGGGGAACGGGCGACGCCCACGAACTCGACTTCCTGGATGACCAGGAGACGCTCCGGGAGGCCATCATCGCCCGACACGGAGACGGGATGGTCGTCTCCGGCAACAAAACCGATATCTGGGTCCTCGAAGGGTTCGATTCGCTCCAGCGGGAAACCGATGCACTGGGTGATAACCGGGATGCACTCTACCTGCGAAACGGGGATTACCTCCTTGGAGATGATGAATTCCTCATCGTATATGGTGTCAATCACCAGGCAACAGGGAAGGTGCTGTACACGAATATCGCCGTCTATGGGACAGAGGCGTTGAACGGCGTCGTCGCGGTTACCGATGCCGATATCGCAGGTTCGGCGAACTCCTACCTTCCGGGGAACCCCAATGCCGGTCTCTTCTACGTGTGGAAGTTCGCACGGCACTGCAACGGGGAGGCAGGATGCACCGAGGTTCCGTGCTGCTGTGGCGGTCTCGGGATTCCCGAAACTGTCCCTGTGCGTATCGCGTTCAGGACATATGTCGAGGAGGAGACTGGTATCGGGCCGGTCTGCAACGAGATCCTCTACGACCAGGCGATCCATTTCTCACCGGTGTGAAATGCTCCCCTGAATCCATTTTTTTACAAACAACATTTGCATGTTGTTATTCGTCTGAATTGCCCGTAGTGCAGGTACATGGAAAGAGCCCGGGGGGCCCAGCCCCCGGTTACCGGGTGGAAATCCCGCGATGTGAGCGAAAAGGAATGGATGACACCGGATCCAACGAGTAGCGGATGGAACCTGGGTGTAGCGGTGAACCTGCTGGAACGTGTATAGCAAAAAAGGGGAGAGGGTTATCCAGTCCCTCTTGCCCGGGAGATGATATCCGATCTCGCCTGTGCAATGCTTTCTGTTCTTGAAAGCGAGCTCTGCACCGCCCGGGCGATTGATCCGGATACCTGATACTCCGTATTTTCACCGTGCATACTGGAAATCGTTGGGTCATATTCGCTGATCGAAGAGAGCTGTGCAAGCCTCGATGTCGAAAAGAGATCCAATAAATCATATGCGGAAATTGGTGACAATTCGGTCATGACGCACTCATCTTCGGGAACTTCAGCGAGTCCGTTCTGGCCGGTTTGTGTATCTCCGCCTGTCCTGATCACAACATCGACAGAAACACCCGGAGTTACGGATTCGATGTAGCTGGGAAAGGCAGGTATGTCTCCCGCAGTCGCAACCGGCACGAGCATCATGGTCAATAAGATGATGCCAGTGATTCCAATCCTGCCGCTCATTTTCTCCTTTAATTCCATTTTATTATCCTCTTACAATCTGTTATTCAACAAGGCCGGAGATTGATTCGTCTCCTGATCCAATCAGGCGGGAGAGATCAGGGGTTTTCATCCCCCTCATCCTGCCTGGGCGATGATCTCCGATCTCGTGGACGATCCCCCCATTCCCCCGGGGATCCCATCCGATCCCATGGTTGAAGTCGTCCCCTGGATGAATTGCAGGAGACGTCCTCCCTGATCACGAGAACCCATCGAATAACCGATCATGTTCGCTGAATCTGGCGCTGTTACAGTCCCAATACGTGACAACTCCGCATCTTTTGTGGAAATTGATTCAATCCGTGATCCTGGCGTTTGCCTAGGGAGCGAACCGGTATATGCCGATTTCACTGCGTTGGTCCCAAACAGATCCGCGATCCTGCTCCTTTGCTTCAACGCGTCCAAAAATCCGGTTGACTCCATGTTCGATTCAGTCATGTTCCGTAAATTCTTCATGATAAAGAGCATGCGTTTCGTCTCTTCGGGAACGTTATCAGGGAACTCCGGGAAAGGAACGGGCTCTGCAAGTTCGACGAACACGCTGGTCCCAGGAGAGAGTTTGTACGAGACCCGCTCCTCTCCGGAAACCAGGGTCAGGATTATCCGGGATATATCACGTGCCTGTTCCTCGTCTTCAATGGTATTGCGGAGTTTTGCAGCAAGCGAAACCTCGGGATCGATTATTGATTCGGTCCAGAGTTTTTGCGTGTTATACGAACCGTCCAGGTCAATAATGACCAGTTCGAGTGCTGCAATGTCGCTGCCACCACCCGCAATAACGTCCAATAGGCTCGCACAGGCGGTATCTGCGTCGTAGGCGCTTGCCGGACCGACGACGAGAACGCAGACGAGGAGCGCACCTGCGATGCCTGCCAGGTATCTTTTCGTGTAGTTCATCTTCTCCTCCACTTCTTATCTTTCACGAAGGCACAACGCAAAGGCTTTTTACTAAAAAAGTCAACGCAGTTATGCCTTCGGGCTGCAGCGGGGTTCATTGGCATTTGCATGTGTAGAACCCCCCTGCGATGTAATGTGATTATCACTCATCGTTAATACCTTTTCTGTGCGAAAAGTTGACCAATGTAACCGCACGGTTCGATGGAAAAATCATTGCCCGGATTGCAAAAATGCCTGGAAATTTTTTCGTTTTTGAAGCGGAAAACAGATATGTAACACAAATTGAAATGTTACGCATCCTAATTTCTTTGTGTCAACTCCAGGTGCGGTATGAATGAATGAGCATAATATCCATCAATCCTGACTGAATAGGAATCACTTCCCGTTGAACTAAAAAGCACAAACTTTTGTGGGATTGGTTCGTCAAGCGGAGTCCATGGCGTTTCAGGATCCATTGAATATTCCTGGGGTATATTGCGAAGTAATTGATCTTCAAAAATTGCACTCTGCAATACCGGCGAACTTTGGGATCCGATATCGATAAGCCCGATCCGGGACCTGGACTGGAGGTCACCCAGTGATAGTGCCGCCGAACTACCGATGAGCGCCAGGCAGAGCATAAAAATACCCACCATGTGCGGTATGTATTTCATAATACATCTATGTATACAAATGCCTGTATTTACATTGATCTGATGGACCAATTTCCATGCCATCTCCAGAACCTCGATCTCGTGTGCTACAGGTAATTCCCGGAAATTTGGTAATGCTAATGCGCCGTGAACCTGTACCAAATCTAAGCTCGTTGCGTGGGATTTAACCGGTCTTTCTATCGCATATCCAGCAGCTTGCATAAAATAATCTTCGCTTCCATGTATGGGTAAGATTAACGGATCAGAGAGCTGTAGTGGGAGCGTCCCCACCCATACATACCACATGCGATGCATGCCGCCGCCCCCGAAGGACGCCCCGGCGGCGGTTGTGGGTGACTGGATTGGGATCCCGGTTAACCACTCGTAAAATTCAAGCATAGATCCACCTGGTTGGAAAAATTATTAATCCCGGATATCATATCCCAGGGATATGAAGAAAATACTATCAATAGTCGTCTTCAGTCTCCTTATTCTGAGTCTTTTTACCCCCTCAGCAATAGCTCTTGGGAGAACTGATATCCTGCAGGAGAGAATAGCATACCAACACACTCCTTTCACAGCCAGCTTTTTTGATACGTATACCAGCTACTCGGTACTCGATGGTTTCCAGTTGACTCACCCCGGTTTCCCGTTGTCGAGTCTCCACGGGTCAGTGCAATACGACAACCCCCTTGATCTCATCAATTACCATCACCCCTCCATCAACACGATCTTCGACGACGTTACTGCGAGGAAGCCGAACATCTACCTCTACAGTGACCAGGATCTGGTTGCCAGGGTGCGGCTTGCACCGGAATCTGCTATCACGGTATCCGAACCGGCCTATCAGCCCGGGATTGGGTGGCAGGCCGAGATCTATTCCGGTAGCCTGAACGGGGCAGGCGATTTCCTCTTCTACGAAGCAATGGTGCCTGATTCAGTGTGGCAGAAAGAGGAAGGTTATGTTATCCATGCAACAGACCGCAAGCAGGACATGGCCTCCATGCTCGGGCAGTACGGCTTCAACGAGAAAGAGTGCACAGATTTCATCGACTACTGGGACGAGAACCTCTCCGATGACGTTGACTATGTCTTCTACCCCCAGGAGACCGATGCAGTGAATGAGGTCATGCCGCTCTATATCACCCCGACGCCCGACGAGGTATTCCGCCTCTGGTTCTATGCAGGACCATTCGAGACCGTCCCCGAACCGGTGGCAGACCCGGAAGAGATCGTCCGTGACGGCTTCCATGTCGTCGAATGGGGCGTCATGATCCAGGATGAATAAAGATCTCTCTCCTCCTTTTTTTGGCTCTTCGCTACCTGGTGTGGAAAGGATTGATGAACCGGATACATTGTGTGGGGGCCATCCGTCCCCACACCCCCATGTGCGATGCTACGCCGCCTTCAAGACTTTTCGCCCACGACCGGGGGTGAACTGCGGTCACCTTCAGATTCACAGTCAAAATTTTAGCAATTGGGTATTGAGTTATGTGAGGACGCCCCTGCGGCGGTTGTGAGTGACTGAATTGGTATGCATATACCAATTCGAATCAGTCTCCCCACACAAAACAGCGAGGAGGCTTTTTTTCGTTGGTTTTCGTGTGCTATCCCGTCGAACGGTTCCATCGGCTAATTGGCTTCCATTGCAGGAATGTGCTGATTCGAAAGAATAGCCGGCCGGAGCCGGAGTTTGGCAGGTCCTTGCCGGAAAGGAGGTTCTCCGAGTCACTCGCTGCAGTGGCTCAATGCGGGCCCGGGCGAACCGTTTGAGAAATGTAGAATGGATCAGGAATGGTACAGCCTGTCCCGTCGCAGGATGAAGACCGAATAGATGATTGTAACGCTCGAGATCGTCGCAACAAGGGACGCCCCGGCAAGGATCCTTGAAAAAAAGATATCGCAATAGCTGAAATAGAAGGACAAGAGACCGAAGAGGACCCCGAAAACAGGAATTCCGGAGAGGATGTGAATTGGTTCATCAAGGGGTGGGTTGTCGACATCCTTGTACACAATCCTCAACGCAGCGATAATCGCGGTCAGGGCGATTGAACAGACAATGATACAGATATTGGAAAACTCCCGGCTGATAGACCCGGTATAAGCAATCGCATCGGTAAGAATAAAATTCACGGCCAGAATTATTCCAAAGGCGACAAAGAGAGTATTAAATATATCCTATATTCCCGCCCACTCATA
>DAWO01000100.1 GCA_002509485.1 Methanolinea sp. UBA477 | reverse complement strand
GTTCCCGGACCGTTTCATTTCTCTGCATGGAACCGGGGTTTTTTCTGCCTTGCGCAGATAATCTTCCTTGAAACTCCGTTGCCTGCCGAAACATCTCGCGGCGTTAGATCTTTTAGGCTATGGTTCGCCACGTATTATGGGAATTTTCCCTCTCCATATCGATTGATCACCTGCATCTCCGGCGTGCAATAGCATCCCACCAGTTCTCCAGAACAGCAAAAAAAGGTCATGTGCAACCAGGCTCAGGAGATCTCCTGATACGAGGCGCCTCATCTCAATTCTGCCGAATGTGTCTGCACATTCTCCCCATGCCCCATGGATTCCCTTGCCCTCTTCCATTCGGACATGTCCCTGATCGACTCGATCGCTCCGATACGATTCCCTTCCCGGTAAGTCAGCCGGCTCGCCTTGCTCCAGATATAGGCCCCTTTCCCATCATTCAATCCCTGGACGAAGGTTTCCAGGTATATGCTTTCACCAAACCTCCGGACATCCGGATACCTCGTGGCCAGTTCATGGGGCGGCAGGTCGAGAAGATCGAGAAGAACAGGTCCGAATTCTAAAATCCCGGAAAATGCGCTGTAAAAAGTATCTTTTCCCAAAACGTCCTCCTTTCTGATTCCGGTGAGCACCTCCAGTGCTCGGTTCCAGGCGACCACTTTTCTGTTCCTGTCGATGATGAAGGTCGGGTCGGAGAAGAATTCGATTGACTCCTGCAACTTCTCGAATGTCGACCTGACGGCCTTTTCAAGCATCTTCTGCTCGGTCATATCGATAACCGAGACTACAACGCAGACAACATTCTTCTCGTCGTCAAGGACATTGTTTGCAGTAAACTGGAGGATCCTGACATCCCCTCCGGGGAGTGTGAACCTGATCTCCCCTGCAAAACTCCCTTCTTCCCTGATCCGGGTCTTTATCTCTTCAACCGGAGGGGAAGAAGAATTCACATCTGAAAAGAGGGAGGAGATATCCTTCTCCTGGACATCGGTATGCTCTTCTACCCCGTTCATCGCCAGGAAGGCTTTATTGGTGTATAAAAAGCGATCTTCCCTGGGATCTATGACGGCGATTCCATTGTTTGAGGAGGCGATTGCGGAATCAAGGATTTTTATCTCTCGTTCCGCCCTCAGATTTTCTGTAATATCGGAGACTGAGGCCATCAGGCAGAGAGGACTGCCATGTTCATCCCGTATCATCGAAGCCGAGACTATCAGGTCACGGTCTTCCCCGGATGCCCGGGAAGATCTGTGCATCTCGACAAGAGTCCCTCCCTCTTTCAGTATCCCGATTGTCTCCCGGATTCGGTCACGGGTAGCCTCTTTCAGCCGGGAGAGTTCGTGTATTGGATGATCGAGGACCTCGCTTTCATCACAAAAACCAAATATCTTCAGGAATGCGCCGTTCACATAGGTGACTATCCCGTCCAGATCACCGATCACGATACCGTTCGGGGAATCTGCAATGGCCTTATCCCCGATCAGCAGATCCTCTTTTGCCTTCCTCTGCAGGGTAACATCCCTGCCGACACCCTGGTACTCGATGATATCCCCTTCTTCATCAAATACGGCATGGTTTGTCCACGCTACCCACCGTACCTGTCCGTCAGGCAGCATGACCCTGTTCTCGATTGACTGGACTGGGTGTTCCTTGTTCATGCTTTTTATGAGAGCAAAAACCCTCTCCCGATCTTCAGGGGAGACAAAATCAAGGAGATTTCTACCAAGGATCAAATCCTCTTTGAGTTGCATGAACTTCGCCCCGGCAGAATTGATAAACGATATCGAGAGATCCGGCCTGAACCGGTTGATCACTCTGTCTGGGTGTTGACAATTGCCCGGATACGTTCCTCGTTGATGCGAAGCCTCTCCTCGATCATCTTCTCCCTCGTGTTGTCCTCGATGATGAACGTGAATCCGCGTCCACCGTCTTCAAAAACCATTGGGATTATCTTGAACCGGAAATTGAATGCCTGTCCCTTGAAATCAAATCTGATCTCCTTTGTTGGTTCCTCCAGGCGTTGCACATCCAGCAGGAGGCTCTCCATCTCAGGTGTATCAAATGGCGGGGTGTTCAGTTCAGAGATACGTTTCTGCAGCAGGTCCTCCCTGTCAACCGAGTAAAATTTCAGGAAGTTGTCATTCAATTCGGTGATCCTGTTATCAGTATCGATGACCATGATCAATTCCGTCGCAAATTTCAGCATTGACGATATGGGGACCCTTTGCGATAGATAATAGACCTTCGCATTGCCAAATGGCCTCATCTCCACCTGGCCGGTGATGAGAGGATTTCAAGGTACTTTGCGGCCGAGTTGCGGTTCAACTTCAGTATCTGGGCTATATCGGATATTGTTAGTCCTTTTGGCCGGCTTTTCAAGAGTTTTTTTATCCTGTTCATGTTGTCCTGATCCAGGATCATAGGTATGAATGGTACCCACATCCAACGATAAACATTTTCCAGGATGAAGTCCACGCGTTGTTCCCCTGGCATTGTACCGGAAGTTTCATTGCCCGTTCCTGGTGTATAACCAATAACAGGGAGAGAATCGCCCCGGTAAAAGATTTTTCCTGTACCGGGACCCATCTACTCTGGATGGCAGGCGAACTGACAGAAAGATGCCTTGAGGAATGGACAGACGATCTCTCGACTGCCGATGCAGTTTCATCCGTCTTTTCCCACGTGCGGGATATCCCCTATACTGCAATTCCCGGCATGTCTGATCCATTTGCCGGCCCGGACCTGCTCCTCTCTATCGGTCGCGGGTCATGCACGCCAAAACATAACCTCCTGGGACAGATGCTCGGGATGCTGGGGATACCAGTCAGATATGCATCCTTTCGTTTTTCCTGGCATGATGCCCCGATACCATTTCCCGTACAGCTGCGGAGACAGGCAGGGTCACTTCCCATCGTATATCATATGGCTATCCGTGCGTTTCTGAACGGGAGGTGGACACTCCTGGATGCGACCTGGGATTCACCTCTACAGGAGGCAGGTTTTCCCGTGAATAAACCCTGGGATGGAATTTCCGATTGTCTCCTGGCGATTGTTCCACTCGCATTCGAAGACGGGTCGACAGAGATTATCCATGATTCGATGCAGGAGAGAGATATGTATTACCAGATCGGGGCAACTGGTTACCAGGTCGAAGA
>DAWO01000081.1:442-19835 GCA_002509485.1 Methanolinea sp. UBA477 | reverse complement strand
TGAATGGGACCAGGTCGATTCCAAGGGAACGTCCGAGGCGGCGGGAACGGACCGGGCCAAAGAGATGCGTATACTCCATCAGCAGTCAACCGTTTGCACGGGACCTGTAATAACTCTGGTGAAGGGGCAATACCTGCATGGGCAAGAATAAATAAAAAACAAGTTTACCCTAAACCATGGTAAAAAAGGTTTTCAAAGGTCATTCCTGTATGGCTGCCGGCAGGACCCGTCCTGTTCTGCGGGTCTGTTGCCCCGGATTGAGAAGAGACGCCGAAGGAAGGTGCCGCTGAACAATGGAAGTATGCTATACCCCGATAGGAATAATCCACTCTGATTTCACCGACCAGGAGGCCACACCAATCCAGGGGATCTTCAGCAGTTCTGATGGATACATCGAGATCTTTCCTGAATTTTTACCGGGCCTCAAAGACCTGGAAGGGTTTTCCCACCTGTTCCTGATATACCATTTCCACCGGGCACAGAAATGGACCAGTTTATGCCGCCCGTTTGTTGATCTGAAATCGGAAAAGGGAATATTTGCCATACGGCATTACAACCGCCCCAACCCGATCGGACTCTCGATCGTAAACCTCGTATCAATTGATGGAAACATCGTACGTATCACAGGGGTAGACGTACTTGACGAGACGCCGCTCCTTGATATCAAGCCATATATCTCCCAGTTCGATCATCGTGAGAATGTTCGATCCGGGTGGGTGGATGACCAGGACATGCAGAAGGTATGGGATTCGGGGGCCAGTCCCGGTGGATTGAAGAAGGCCACCGATTGAGCGATAATCATCGAGTGCGATGAAGAATCTTTGGGAATTCTGGATATCACGAAGGTCACGGACCGGTGTGTGGGATCAGTGCCTTGTAGCGTTTGCTATCATCGGCAGTATTCTTGTCATGCTACCACTGCTTGCGCTGGCCAATATCACTATCGGCCAGCTTGCCGACCTCTCCTACCTTCTCGAGGTGGCCACCGACAGGCAGGTCATCGGCTCGATAGTCCTCACGTTTTCGGCAGGGCTAAACGCCGTTCTCATCCTTCTCATACTTGGGACACCCCTCTCCTATGTCCTTGCCAGGACGCAATCGAGGTTCAACCAGGCCGTGGAAAGCCTGATTGACATACCCCTGGTGCTGCCGCATACGGTCGCGGGGCTGATGGTGTACATCCTCTTCATGCAGAGAGGACTTATCGGGGCTCCGCTGGCCGGGATGGGATTCTTCTTCGAGGACGCCTATCCAGGGATAGTGGTGGCGATGCTCTTTGTCGCGATGCCGTTTTATATAAACAGTGTCAAGGAGGGATTCCAGAAGGTCCCGGTCCACATGGAGAACGTGGCAAGGACACTTGGTGCCACCAGGTTCCAGGCCTTCTGCCTCGTGGTCCTCCCGAGCAGTGTCCGCCACATCCTGAACGGGTCCATCCTTGCCTGGGGAAGGGCCATCAGCGAGTTCGCGGCCGTGATCATGATTGCATATTACCCGATGATCATCTCAACGCTGATCTACTACCGGTTCACGACGGGAGGGATAAAAGAGAGCACCGCAGTGGCTTTTGTCATGATAGTGGCATGCCTGGTCGTCTTCCTCGTGCTCCGGACGATAACGAGATTCGTGGGGAGGTACGATGATCGAGTTTGAGGATGTCAGCCTGACCCTTGGTGATTTCTCCCTCCACCAGGTATCCCTCGCGATTCATGATGGTGATTACTATGTCATCATGGGCCCCTCGGGGGCGGGGAAGACGATAATCCTGGAGACGATCGCAGGTCTCCATGTCCCCGAATCAGGGCGTGTTCTGCTGGATGGTAAGGATATGAGGTCCATTCCCCCCGAAAACCGGAATATCGGCCTCGTATACCAGGACTATTCGCTCTTTCCCCACATGAAGGTTGAAAAGAACATCGCCTTTGGCATGAGGATGAGAAAGGTACCACAGGCAGATATCGACAGGCAGGTACGGAGACTTATGAAGCGATTCGGAATCGCCCACCTGGCGCAGAGATCACCGCTCACGCTGAGTGGCGGGGAGCAGCAGCGTGTTGCCATCGCCAGGGCGCTTGCCATCGAACCCGGTTTTCTGCTCCTTGATGAACCCCTATCTGCCCTCGATCCCATGACCCGGGAACTCTTCGTTGAAGAACTGAGAACTATCCACAGGGAGCATGCGCTCACCATCGTCCAGGTGACACACAGCACCAGTGAGGCAAGCGAGCTTGGCACCAGGATGGCGATGATCATGGACGGCAGGCTCGTCCAGGAGGACAGGGTGGAACATATCCTTCGATCTCCAGGGACAACCCGGATAGCCCGGTTTATCGGCTACGAGAATATCTTCGACGGGGTAGTGCGATCATGCGAGGACGGGCTCTGCAGGGTGGAGACAGACGGGGTCTCCGTGTGGGCGGTTTCTGGTGCGCCTGTCGGGCAGGGAGTCGCGTTCTGCATCGGTGCAGACGAGATCTCCCTGTACAATGAAGTGATGGACGGAAGTGCCCTGAACGTCTTTCCAGGGTCGGTAACAAAGATCACGATATCTGGCGCGCTTGCACTGATCACCATTGACATCGGCATCATGATAAGCGCAGTGCTCACGAGAAGATCTGCAACCGAGATGGGAATCGAACCAGGGGCGAAAGTATTTATATCATTTAAAGCCAGTGCAGTGCACGTGATGGATGAAGACGAAAGTCCCGGGTTGACACACCACGATCCAATGGCAGCAACATAATATATATCTGCACATATGAGCAAAATTATTGAGAATCAACCATGAAAGTATGCATAACATCCAGGGGGCCAGGCCCCGATGACATGATGGAGGAGCGGTTCGGAAGAGCTCCCTTCTTCATCTTCTTCGATACTGAAAGCGAAGAGCACAACGCTGTTGAGAACCCGTTTGCAAGTGGTGCCGGCGGTGTCGGTCCGAGAGCTGCCCAGGTGCTCATAGATACCGGAGCAAAGGCTGTTGTGACAGGAAATGTCGGGGGAAATGCCCTCGGGGCTCTCCGGGCAGCAGGAATATCGATCTATTTCTTACGGGAACCAGGGACAGTAAAGGCGGCTTTTCAACAATTCAAGGGTGGAAAACTGACAGAAGCATTCTAGGGCCCTTATGAAGATTATCGTGGCAAGCGGTAAGGGCGGCACCGGCAAGACACTCGTGGCGGCGAACCTTGCCTACGCCCTCTCCGATCAAAAGGAAGTGCTTCTCGTCGACTGCGATGTCGAGGAGCCGAACCTCCACCTCTTCTTCCCGCAAGGAGGATACGAACTCCCGGTGACAACACCGGTCCCTGTATTCGATGCCGATCGGTGCACTGGCTGCGGGAGATGTGCGGAGGTCTGCCGGTACGGGGCTATTACCGTGCTGAAAGAACCACCCCCACTCTTCTTCGAGAAACTCTGCCACTCGTGCGGAGGCTGCGAGATGATCTGTCCCGAAGGGGCTATTCATGAAGAGGAACGCGCGATAGGAAAAATCCGGTTCAGTAATCCGTGTGACAATATCATTCTCATCTCCGGTATCCTCGATGAAGGCGAAGTGATGGCCCCCAGGGTCATCGCGGCCGCCAAGTCGTATGCAGGAGGGCACCCTACAACCATCCTTGATGCATCACCCGGAATTGCCTGTCCCGTGGTAGAAGCCATGCAGGGAGCCGATTACTGCATCCTCGTTACAGAGTCGACACCGTTCGGGCTCCATGACCTGGCCCTCGCCGAATCCGTGACACGATGTCTGGGCATTCCCTCGGGCGTCATAATAAACCGGTTTTCAGACGAGGATGACCAGGTCATGGATTTCTGCCGGAGTAAGGATCTCCCTGTCCTGATGACCATTCCATTCGATCGGGAGATCGCCCGCATCCAGAATACCGGGGGTCTCATCAGTGAAAGCATGCCCGCATACAGGGAAAAATTTGCGGATCTCTTCTCCAGGGTTACGAGCGCCGGAGGCTTTTCGAGATGAAAAAGATCGTCGTCATAAGCGGAAAGGGCGGCACCGGCAAGACCATCTTTACCGCTTCTCTCACAGACCTTATCCCCGGTCCCATAGGGATTGCCGACTGCGACGTAGAGGCAGCCAACCTTGCCCTCCTCCTGGAACACGTTGATCTCCGATCGAGACCGTTCTCAGGCCTTGAGAAGGCCAGGATCATACAGGACCTGTGTGTCGGGTGTGGCCTCTGCAGCATAAATTGCCGTTTTGACGCGATAGAATACCAGGACGGGGAATACACTGTGGATCCTGTCCACTGCGAGGGTTGCGGAGTCTGCGTGGATATCTGCCCCGAAAAGGCGATTGTCATGGGACCGATGAGAGACGGGACGATCTACCTCTCCAGAACAAGCAAAGGTCTGATGTCACACGCGGAATTGTGTGCGGGTTCAGGGACGTCCGGGCTTCTCGTTGACCAGGTGAAAAGAGAGATAACCGGTGAGATGGGAGACGAGAAAGCACTCATAGCCGACGGTCCGCCGGGTATCGGGTGCCCGACAATATCGGCGGTCAGCGGAATGGATGCCGCTGTTATCGTCACCGAACCGAGCGTATCAGGGCTTCACGACCTGGAAAGACTTGTCAGGATGGCTCGTGGCTTTGATATTCAGCTGTTTCTCGTGATCAACAAGTATGACCTTGAACCCGGCATGAGCACGAAGATCGAAGGCTATGCAGCGACAGAGGACATACCGGTTCTTGGGTGTGTACCATTCGATCCCGCAGTTGTCGATGCAGTCAGGAAAGGCATTCCCCCGACACGGCAGGACTCTCCGGCATCACAGGCAATCAGATCGGCTTATGATAAACTTGCAGAGATGATGGAACTGGTATGAGGGAAGAGAACGGCCCTGGCGGGTGCCGGCGCAGGGGAAGGCCACGGCTGCGCCGGATGGACGAAGAGAGTATATCAGGGAGATGCTACCACCCGTGTGTCGTCATGGGGGAGCCGAGAGAGACAGTGATGCTCAATCCTGATGAACTGGAGGTGCTTCGCCTGGTGGATCTTCGTGGGCTTGGGCAGGAGGAGGCAGCTCTTGAGATGGGGATCTCACGGCGCACATTATGGAAAGATCTCCATCAGGCCCGCCACAAGGTTGCCGACGCCCTGATCAACGGCAAAATTATAGAAATAGAGGGGTGCCGTGATAAAAACAGTGCTATCTGCCAGTGGAATGACGTATTCGACGGGAATATCGAAGATGATAGTGACTGAAACCTTTTCTTCCGCAAGAGTTAGTTATTTATATTTTTACACATATGTGTAATAATAACAAAAATAGAGGTAAAGAGATATGCCAGGTTTTAACGGAACCGGACCTATGGGTCGCGGCCCCCTCACCGGGTGGGGACGTGGCTATTGCCTACCGCCCCAGGCGGCAGGGACCAGCACAGCACCTGAAGGTGGAGATCCTGCACAGACTGCAAATCCAGAGCAGCAGCCCCCCTATGGACAGGGATACCCCGGGGGCAACTATCCGGTCTACGGCTTGGGCCGTGGCGGCTTCCCGCGGGGATGCGGCAGGGGCTTTGGCTTCGGCGGCGGACGTGGAAGAAGGAGATTCTGGTAAAGGAGTGGTATCGGTTGAAGGTCGGTATTGCAAATGATGGAGGCATGGTCTCCGCTCACTTTGGCCATTGCAGCGAATACTCGATTTACACGGTTGAGAATGGGACGTTCTCCCGAAGAGATGTTCCAAATCCCGGGCACCAGCCGGGAGCTCTCCCGGCGCTTCTCAAGAGAGAGGGTGTTACACACGTGATAGCCGGAGGAATGGGTCCCAAGGCTGTTGAGATATTCCAGAGCCGTGGAATCCAGGTTCTCATGGGCGTGACCGGGGAAGTCGATTCTGTGGTGAGGGACTTCCTGGAAGGCAATATCGTTTCAGGCGAGAGTACCTGTCACCACGTGTGACGGGGTAGAGATCAGGAGAGGAGGTCAAGTGCCTCTTTTCCGCTCATTCCAGTTTTTACACCAAGATCTTCCGCGTTTTTATTTGCTTCACGGATCGTTCCATCCAGCAGATCATCGATAGTCTCAATCGATGCAGACCGTGTCGGGCGTACCCGGGCGGCAGGATAATCGAAGTTGGCGAGTGCGGCTACATCGAATGCACCACATCCCACAAGTCCCCTTGCGGTGACTATGCAGACGAGATTGACAGGTCCGAGCGGTATGATGTATCCTGTTCCGGAAGAATTCTTCAGCTTGACAGTATACTGTTGCATCTGTTCTCTCCTGCAGGGTAGACGCTAAAACCCAATAATAATTGGGGTTTGCAAGATTCCTTCCGTATCGCATCTATTTAATAGCAGGCGATGTATACACAACAGGTATTGTCAATGGTTAGCATGCGAAAAGATGACCTGCCTGAAAAAGAGGTGGGACGGATCCTTGACGATGTCCTTGACGGACACCGGCTCACACCGGAGGACGCATACGCACTCTTCTCTCTCAATGACCGCCGGGTATGGAACGTGGCGGAAGCTGCTGATTGGAAGCGGAGCAGGTGTATCGGGGAGATCGTCACCTACGTGCGCAACCAGAATATCAATGTCACGAACCTGTGCATTAATTCCTGTGGATTCTGCGGATTTTCAAGAAAACCGGGTGATGGGGACGTTTACTACCATGACAGCGACATGGTCAGGAAGAAGACCCGGGAGGCCCAATCGAGGGGTGTGAGCGAGATATGCACGGTGAGCGGCCTCCACCCTGATTTTGACGCATACTCGTACGTGGACATAATCTCAACCATCCGCGAAGCGGCCCCGGGCATCCATATCCATGCGAGCAATCCGATGGAGGTCGCATACGGAGCACGGAAGAGCGGGTTATCAACGGTCGAGATGCTCACGATGCTGAAAGAAGCCGGGCTTGGCTCACTCTGCGGGACGGCGGCGGAGATCCTGGTCGACGATGTACGAAAGAAGATCTGTCCGGGCAAGGTCTCGACCGCCGAATGGGTGCGGATCATCAGGGAAGCCCACGCGCTTGGCATCAGGACCACCGCCACGATCATGTACGGTCACTGCGAGAGCGTCGCCGACCGTGTGGAGCACCTGGCCATTCTCCGGGATATCCAGGATGAGACGGGCGGTTTCACCGAGTTTGTCCCGCTCTCGTTTATCCACATGAACACCCCGCTCTACCGGAAGGGGCTCGCCCGGGCCGGAGCTACAGGGAGGGAAGACATCCTGATGACTGCGGTCTCCCGGCTTTTTCTCGACAATATTCCGCATATCCAGGTCTCATGGGTCAAGACCGGGTTGAAGATGGCACAACTGGGCCTGATGGCCGGTGCAGATGATCTTGGTGGCACGATGTTTGAGGAGAGTATATCGAAGGGAGCCGGCGCGCTCAATACAGATTATCTTGATCCGGCAGAGATGAAACGAATCGCCGATGACCTGGGACGGACATTGCGCCGCCGCGACACACTATACAATCTGATCTGAGCACAAAAGGCGCTTTATCAGTTGATATTCCGGAAAGGATGCCGGGTGTCAGAAGGGACAAACGAGAAAAAGGAGATATTCATCATCAAACAAGGCGATCCGACCAACCAACGTGATCCCCCTGCATGGATATGAAAATTTTGAAAGACAAATGTGGCATAACCCTATCGTCACACCGTGTGAGATCTTTTTAGTCCGCAGGATTCAGGAGCTGCACAATTTTATCTCCAATCTCATCGGCTTTCTTGAGTGCCCTGGTATCCTTGAGGATGTCCCCTTCCAGGTAGCCCTTGCCTCGTGCCCATCCCAGGTAGGAAAATTCGTGCGTGTTCAGGAATCCCTCAAGTGTCTCGATGGTCCTCGCACCACCCTTGTTTGCGCATATGGCAACCGCCACCGCTTTTCTTCCGGCCAGTTTCCTGCGATGGTAAAGCGAGTAACTCCGGTCGATGAAGTTCTTGATATGCCCGCAGACATCGTAATAATACGTGGGAGATCCGATGACCAGGACTTCGGAATCGATCACTTTCTGCATGATCTCCCCCCAGTCGTCATTCTGGATGACACACCAGTCCTTCTCCTTGCATTTTTCGCACCCGAGACAGGGTTTGATCTCCTTTCCTGCCAGAGACACAAATTCTGTGGGGATTCCCGCACTCTCGCAGCGTTCGAGAATTCTCCTGATGAGGAGGGATGTATTTCCATCCTTTCTCATGCTACCTGAAATACCAAGCACCGTCATATTCTTACACTGGCTTTACGACATTTTGATATTTGTGATGGTAACACAAAGGTCCAGATCATCAAATACTGCTAAGAGATCCTGTTCTGGGCGGTGATCATAGTAGAAAAGGTGTGATTGGCATCTGCAGTCACTGCACCCGAATCCGGTGACCGGAAGGGCTGGCATAAGACCGGCCAGCCGGCATTCCACATCATCGTTCGTTGGTGCGCATATGGCAGAAACCAGGGAAAAGGCAGGGTGAGCAAGAATATAATCGATATGCCACCTTTGCGTATCACCCCGGTGGCGTGAATACCGGATATGCCGCGCCACCCTCAGGAGGCCTCCCGGGCCCCTTGCAGAGCCGACATACACATGCCAGCCCCCGGAAAAATCGAGTGTTCCCAAGGCTCCGATATTCACACTGCAGGGAGAATTTTGAAGAACGAGGCAATAAACTCCTTTATTCATAGGTGAGACGTATCAATTCACGAGCTCCGGCAATATGCCGGGTCCCTCCAGTCTCAACCGGTGATCCATGACCCGGGTACAGCCCCTCAACAACGAGGGCGGAGAGGCGCTCAAGGGAATGCACAAGATCACCACGGCTTCCTCCAGGAAAATCGAAGCGGCCGAATCCCCCGTCACAAAAGACCGTATCGCCGCTGATCAGGGCCCTATCCTTCTCACTGTACAGGCAGATGCTCCCCGGAGTGTGACCAGGGGTATGCAATACTCTGAGATGTCCTGTCATATCGCCGTCTTCAAGAAGCCTGTCTGCAACGATACCGGGTGAACGGGCACCGAAATTGACAGAGAGGCTCTTTGAATCATCCTGCAACCCGGGCCCGTCGAGACGATGGATGCATACCGGTGCATCGCACAGGTGGGCAATCTCTCGTACATGGGCTATATGATCGTAGTGGCAATGGGTGAGAACAATCATCTCGATCTCATCTTTATATTGCGCGACCACACCGGGAAGTACCGCGGCATCAACGAGCACGTTTCCGGAAAGATACGAATTTCCCAGAAACCCCCCACCCGGGATCCACCTCACTGGCATGCAGAATAATAAGTACTCGGGACAAATGTGTCTTATGCATACCCTGGTCCGGGAGTGCTTCACCGGCATACCGGAAATCGTCGAGTCTTTGGCCCGCAAAGAAGGCGGAAACGCACGAAAACTCGCCAGTGCGGTGGCGAGGGGGAGGGTGGTGATACCAGCCAATCCTGCACGGGAGCACCGGCTCTGCGGTATCGGTGAAGGCTGCACCGTCAAGGTGAACGTGAATATTGGCACTTCCGGGGAACGGTGTGACGAGTCGCTGGAAGTCGCCAAGGCGAAGTCCGCCCTTTCAAATGGCGCGGATACCCTCATGGACCTCTCCACCGGTGGTGATCTGCCATCGATACGAAGAAAGATCCTTGAGATGGATGTCCCTGTCGGAACCGTCCCTGTCTACGAGGCCGTCCGAAGGGCTGGCAACGCCGCCGACGTCGATTCCGATCTCCTCTTCTCGGTAATCCGCGAGCACTGTCGCGACGGTGTGGACTTCCTCACCCTTCATTGCGGCGTCAATAAAGACGCACTTGCCGCCCTGTACAGTGACCCGCGCATCATGTCCGTGGTCTCGAGGGGTGGAGCGTTCCATGTTGCCATGATGTCCGGGAGGGATGAAGAAAATCCCCTGTACAGCGAGTTTGATTACCTGATGGAGATCCTTGCTGAATACGAAGTGGTGGCAAGCCTTGGTGATGGGATGAGGCCGGGATGTATCCAGGATGCGGATCGCCACGCAAAGACCGTGGAATACCTGAACCTGGGCCGTCTCGCCAACCGGGCACTGGATGCGGGAGTCCAGCGGATGATAGAGGGGCCGGGCCACATGCCGATCGAGCAGATTGGATACAACGTCAGGATCATCAAGGAGCTGTCCAATGATGCACCGCTCTACCTGCTCGGCCCACTGGTGACCGATATCGCCCCCGGGTACGATCATGTCGTCTCTGCAATAGGTGGAGCGGTGGCATGCATGCATGGCGCCGATTTCCTCTGCATGGTCTCCCCGAGCGAACACCTTGCCCTCCCCCTCATTGAGGATATCACTGAAGGGACGAGAGTTGCACGGATTGCCGCTCACATCGGAGATCTTGTCCGCAACCGCGACGGGTTCAGGATGCCAAGAGAGATCCGCATGGCTGAGGCGAGAAATCGGCTGGACTGGAAGGAACAATTCGCGCTTGCCCTGTTCGGGGATTATGCACGAACCATCCATGAACGGGACGGCGATCTCGATACCTGCTCGATGTGCGGGGATCTCTGTGCGATGAAGATGGTGCGGGAGATCTTCGAGAAGAGAGATATCTGAAGAAAAAACCGGCACGGATCACTTCAAGCCGTTCGGAATTCAGACAAACGTGGAGCAATCCCGCCAAATTCAACTTATTCGCCTCCTCGCTGTTTTGTGTGGGGAGACTGAATCGAATTGTTATCTGCATACCAGTTCAGTCACCTACAACCGCCGCCGGGGCGTCCTCACACAACTCGTACCCAATTGCTCAAATTTTGGCTGTGAATCAGCCTCGCGGTATTTTCGGTGGCGGCGGCGGATAGCCCCCTCAACATGTATCCGGTTCATCAATCCTGCCCACACCCGGTAGAAAAGAGCCACTTCAGGCTGGGACACAAGTAGAAAATGAGCCGGCTGCTTATAAAGGTCAGAAGGAAATAACTCCAATTAGGGATCCTTTCGCGGCACCCGTGGGGTTATGTCCCAGCCTGACTTATTCTGTTTCCAGGATCCTGATTGCGAAGAGTGCGGCGTTCTCTCCGTTATCGATACCCACGCATGCGACGGGTACTCCCTTCGGCATCTGGACGATGGAGAGGAGCGAATCGATACCCTGCAGTTTCCCGGATACCGGGACTCCGATGACCGGTTTCTTCGTTTTTGAGGCGATAACTCCTGGCAGTGCAGCGGAAAGCCCGGCGATTGCGATGTAGACCTTGCAATCGCTCTCCCTGATATACTTGTCCAGGCGGTCGGGGTCGCGGTGGGCAGAGATGACCTGGAGATCATATGTCTTCCCGTGTTCCTTCAGGACATCGGCAGCCATCCCGGCAACGGCCGCATCAGATACCGATCCGCTCACAATCGCAACATCTACCATAAATGCCATCCAAACTTATATTTCGTCATTATAAAAATACTATGGACTGATTTCAATGGAAAATGAACCACTCCTGATGCTGCCCGGCCCGGTACCCATACCGGAGCGTGTCCGTGCCGTGATGATGAGACAGGCGATCAATCATCGCGGGGATGAATTCGGGTCGGTCTATGCCGATTGTACACGGGTTCTGAAGACCGCCTTCGGGACAGCCAGCGATCTCTTTGTCATCAGCGGATCGGGGACGGCCGCGATGGAAGCGGCGGTAGCCAACTTTGGAAGGGAGAGAAAGATTGCCTGCCTGATGAACGGCAAATTCGGGGACCGGCTCTTCAGGATTTCACAAAGGTATGGTTCGGCCAGCCCGATTGCCTCTGAGTGGGGAACACCCCTTGACCTGGTTGCGCTCGAATCTGCACTCGAATCCGGTGCAGAGATGGTGACGCTGGTTCACAACGAGACCTCGGCAGGTATCAAAAACCCTGCCGAAAGAGTGGGAAGTCTGGCCAGGAAATACGATGCGCTCTTCGTGATGGACGGGATCACCTCGATTGCAGGTGACGAGGTGCATGCCGATAAATGGGGTGCGGACGTGGTCGTGGTCGGCTCACAGAAGTGCCTTGCCGCCCCGGCCGGCCTTTCCGCGATATCGGTGAGCGACAGGGCCTGGGAGAGGATCGCCGATCACCGGCCCTTCTATCTTGATCTTGCCGCATACCGGAAGAGTGCCGGTGCGAAGTCGATGCAGACACCCTATACCCCGGCAGTTCCCCTCTTCCTGGCACTGAGGGAGGCGTGCATGATCATCGAGGAGGAGGGCCTCGACAACCGCATAGCACGTCACAGGACGCTTGCGAATGCGGTGAGGGCCGCGGTGGATGCATGGGGACTTTCAATGTTTCCGGAAATTGATGCGGATCATGCATACTCGAATACCGCAAGTGCAGTCAGTCTGCCAGAGGGCGTTTTGGACAGCGCATTTCGGGGATTGGTAAAACAGATGGGAATCGAGATCGCAGGGGGGCAGGACCACCTGAAGGGGAGAATATTCCGCATCGGGACCATGGGGGCTGTTGGTGCTCCCGAGATCCTCGCGACCCTGTCGGCCGTCCAGTATTCGCTCTCCAGGTGCGGATATACTCCTGCAGGTGACGGAGTCATGGCTGCAGCCGGGGTGCTGGGATGAGGGTTGGCGTGGCCGACACCACGTTTGCCAGAGTCAATATGGGAAGCTTTGCCGTCGATGAACTTCGGAAGCACGCGAGCGTGAAGGTCGAGCGGGTGACGGTTCCCGGCATGAAAGACCTACCCGTAGCCTGCAAGAAACTGATCGAGGAGAAGAACTGTGACATCGTGATGGCGCTTGGAATGCCCGGGGGCCAGGAAAAAGACCGGCTCTGTGCCCACGAGGCATCCCAGGGACTCATCATCTGCCAGCTGATGACGAATACCCATATCATCGAGGTGTTTGTCCACGAGGACGAGGCGAAGGATGACCAGGAACTTGCGTGGCTTGCCGAGCAGCGGTCACGCGAGCATGCGGTCAATGCAATCAGGCTCATTCTCTATCCCCGTGAGCTGGAAAAGCAGGCCGGAAGCGGGCAGCGGCAGGGGTTTTCGGATGCCGGTCCCGCCCGGAGATGATCGTGGCAACTGTTTATGAATAATCAGGCAGAAGATCTTTGGAGAAGGTAATAATGAGTATCAAACTTGGATTCGTGGTATCAGAGTTCAACCGTGACATCACCTACATGATGGAGGTTGAAGGCCGGGAACACGCCTCGTTCCTGGGAGCGGAAGTGACAGATTGCATCTATGTCCCGGGAGCATATGACATGCCCCTCGCGATAAAGAAGATATTATCTGAGGGCCGGGTTGACGCAGTCGTGACCATCGGATGCGTAATCGAGGGCTCCACCCAGCATGACGAGATCGTTGTCCAGCATGCCGCACGGAAGATAATTGACTTGAGCCTTGAATATGGAATTCCGGTAACCCTCGGGATCTCGGGTCCCGGCATGACCCGTCTTGAGGCCAACGAACGGATCGATTATGCAAAGCGGGCAGTGGAATCGGCAATCAAGATGGTACAGCGATTAAAATGAGGAACCTCTCGGATAAGGTCTCCGGGCTTGCCCCATCCGCAACGATAGAGATCTCGAACCGGGCAAAACAGATGCAGAGAGGCGGTATCGATGTGATCAGCCTCTCCATCGGAGAACCTGACTTTGATACCCCCCTGCATATCAGGGATGCATGCATCTCTGCGCTGATGAGAGGAGAGACGCATTATGCGCCGAGCAATGGCATCCCTGAGCTCCTGGATGCAATAGCCGGAAAGATCGAGGCGGACAATGCTTTCCCCTGCAATCCTGATCAGGTCATCGTGACATGCGGGGCGAAGAGTGCGATCTACGAAGCGGTCGAAGCGGTGCTAAATCCGGGCGAGGAGGTCATCCTCCTGGACCCATCCTGGGTCTCGTACGAACCGATCGTCCGGATCGCCGGCGGCCGGCCGGTCCACCATCTCCTGTCGGCCGATACATTTCAACCCGATGATTCACTGCAGGAACGGGTAACACCGCGGACCAAGATGATCGTGATAAATTCACCATCAAACCCGTCCGGAGCCGTTCTTGAGAAGAAATCCCTGAAATTACTGGCAGATCTCTGCGAGGATTATGATATTTTTGCCGTCTCCGATGAGATATACGAGAAACTGACGTACGGCAAGGAACACGTCTCCCTGGCGTCCATCGGGGACATGGCAGGAAGGTGCATCACCGTAAACGGCTTTTCGAAGGCATATGCGATGACAGGATGGAGGCTCGGATATGCAGTAGCCCCCCCCGAGATCATCAGGGAGATGTCAAAGGTTCAGCAGCATACGGTGAGCCACCCCACGACATTTGCCATGTATGGTGGTGTGGCCGCCCTTGTCGGCGACCAGTCCTGCGTGGAGATCATGAGAAAGGAATTCCGGAAGAGGCGTGATTTCCTGGTGGCTGAACTGCGCCTGATGGGATTTTTTGTTGCCCCGGCGGACGGGGCATTTTATGCCTATGTCAGGGTTGATGGCGATGATGTCGATGTTGCCAGGAGATGGCTTGAGAAGGGGAGGGTGGCTGTCACACCCGGTTCCGCATTCAATACACCCGGGTGGGAGCGGATCTCGTACGCGACGTCGATGGAGAGACTGGAAGATGCCGTGGCCAGGATTCGCGTGTGCCAGCGAACCTCCTGATGAAAGGACGAAAAATCCCACGTACATGACAGATACACCAGGATCCCAACTCGACCAGCTTGGAAAAGCGCTCAACAATGACGATCCCGAGGTCAGGTGGATAGGGGTTGGCGATCTTGAAGCCATCCGTTCAAGGGAGGCGGTGATTCTTCTGATACAGGCACTCAACGACACCCGTTATGTGAGCATCAGGTGGAGAGCGGCGATCGCTCTAGGCAACCAGGGGGATCCGGTGGCTGTTGACGCACTCGTTTCTGTGCTGTCGGATGAGAATGACCATGTACGGGAGGAAGCAGCGGAAGCGCTCGGAAAAATTGCCGACCCCAGGGCGGTTCCTGCATTGATTGACGCACTTGAAGACCCCCAGCGCGGTGTCCGTCTGCGGGCTGTAAAAGCCCTTGGAAACATGGGCGATTCAGCGGTACCGGCTTTGCGCAATGCGGAGGTGACTGGAAAAAGTACCCTGTTGAAGGCGGTCACTGAGGCCCTCGAAGAGATTGGCAGGAGAAATCTCCGGGCGCAGCAGCAAAAGTGATACGAGTGCCTGCAGTCATCTTCCCGTGTCGGGCCCCGCTCTTCTTCCTGACCCTTGCAGCCGGCAGATATGCTGAAGATGAAGGGGTCCGTTGAGAATCAGGAATGTTCCTCCGCCTCCTCGCTGTTTCCTGTGGGCGGAATAAAATCACCTGTTCTTTAGAGGTATCCAGACTTGGTCATTGATCCGCCGCCGGGGTGCCCTCACATATCCCATACCCAATTGCTCAAATTTTGACTGTGAATCAGCCTCGCGGTATTTTCGGGGCGCGGCATTCATCCTGTTGAGGGGGCTGGAGCCAGCTTGGGTGTTTGCATGATGAGGGATCCTCACCCCCACAAGATAGCGAAGAGCTATTCTTCCCGGTTCTCCTGACAGGGGGGAAACCGCACATATCATGGTCTCCCAAACCTGATGATCAAGGGAGGAATATTCTATGCGGGAGCGGTACCTGGTTTTCGCTGCAATCATCCTATTTACACTGGGTGTTGCAACAGGCTGGATGATGGCAGGTTGGGAAGAACAGGATCTCCACGACACCCTCTGCCAGGTCTCAACCATCGATTCGCTTCTTCTCGGCGGTTATGATGGCGAATTCACATTCAGAGAACTGGCAGAGCACGGGGATTTTGGAATAGGGACGTTTGATGCCATTGATGGTGAGATGATCGCACTGGACGGGTCATTCTACCAGGTGAGGGCGGACGGCAGTGTCTACCCGGTTCGCGGGGATATGACAACGCCCTTCTCTTCCGTGACCTTCTTTGAACCGGATTACCATTTCACCCTCGAAGGGACCTGCAATTACTCCGAATTCATCGAACGTGCCTTACCACAGTTGCCTTCACGCACCATGCTCTACGCAATCCGCATGGACGTTGCGGTTCCCTATGTAAAAGCCCGTGCCATACCACGGCAGGATAAGCCATATCCCCCACTGGCGGTTGCAACTGCAGACCAGTCGGTCTCTGTCATCAACAACACGACAGGAACGATTGTAGGCTTTTTCACTCCGGAATCGTTCCAGGGTCTCAATATCCCGGGATTCCATCTCCATTACATAGACTCCGAAAGAACCCGCGGTGGCCATATTCTCGATTTCATGCTCGAAAATGTCACCGTGGTTCTTGATGCCACTCCCGGGTTCACCCTTCAGTTGCCGCCTTCGGAGTTGATGCCCGAACCGGATCCGGAGAGGAATCTTTCGGACGATCTCGAGTTCGTGGAGACGGGCAGATAGGGGAGATACCCGTATCTCCCCACCCTGCGGTACGAAGGTAAAATAAAGGATCGATAACCACTTTGTTGTACACCGCTCATGATTGGGAAGATACGGTTGAACTCTATTCCATTCCGGGTTACAATTTGGGAATAATGGCCCGGAACAGGTATCCCATGAACGGCGAACAAAAGGAGGGGGGGTGAGAGGGATCATCTCGATTTACCGGACAACAGAGGAGGGTTTGGGAGAAAGGGACAGGTATGAGAGTGGGTGCTGGATACATGTGGTCAACCCGGACCAGAAAGAGATCGCAGAAATTGTCTCCTGGTTCAACATCCCCCCTGATTTCCTGACAGACCCACTCGATGTGGATGAGCGGGCACGTGTCGAACGCGAGGAAGGAAGCACGCTCATTCTTCTCAGGACCCCCCGACGTGAGGGAGCAGAGGCCGACATTCCGTTCACCACCCTTCCACTGGGAATCATTCTCACGCATAATATCATCATCACAGTATCAGTCCTTGATGTCGATGTCATCGGGGAGTTCCTATCCGGGAGGGTGAAGAATTTCTCAACTGAGAACCGCACCCGGTTTGTCCTGCTCCTTTTTATCCGCACTGCACTGATGTTTCTCCGGTATCTCAAGGACATCAACAGGATGAGTGGAAATGTCGAGCGGGAACTTCACAAGGCACTGAAAAACGAACAACTCATCAAGCTCCTGAACCTTGAGAAGAGCCTCGTCTTTTTCATCACGTCCCTTCGTTCCAACGCGCTCATGGTTGAGAAATTCAACAGCATGGGCTGGATAGAGATGGACGAGGAAGATCGTGACATCTTTGACGAAGTCGTCATCGAGAACAAGCAGGCAATAGAGATGGCCAACATCTATTCCAGTATTCTCTCGGGCATGATGGATGCATTTGCGTCGGTCATCTCCAACAATCTCAATGTAGTGATGAAACTGCTCACAACGGTGACGATAATTCTGATGATCCCGACACTGGTCGCAAGCATCTACGGGATGAACGTGGATCTTCCGTTCCAGCACTCTCCTTTCGCTTTCTGGATAACGATGGGGATTACTGCCGTGCTCTCGATAATCGGAATCGGTATCTTCTGGCGAAAAGAATTCTTCTGATATAGTCCTCTTCAGCGCAGGATCTCGGGAATGGATTTTATGGAGTAGGACCAAGGGTATAAAGATCCAAAGAGTCCTTTGATGATAATTGTGACAATGAAAAAGGAAAATGATTTGGAGGAGAAAATGTGGTGATCTGGCATGAATGACACATTCCTGGATCTCTTGATCCGACCCGGCTCGTTCTTTTCAAAAAAGATACTCGAGCCGGTAAATCTCAGAATCCCTGCCCTGATAGTGCTTGTGGGAGCAGTGGTCGGGGCAATACAGGGGTATGTGATGTCGGGCTTATATGCCCGGTTGTTCTCCCAGGGAGATATGGCCTCAATGGGATTATTTTTAAAAATCATCGGTGCGGCATCTGGATTCCTGGCGTTTCTTATCATCTGGTGGCTGGCCCTGTCAGTTGTTTTGTACCTCGTTTCCATGTTCTTTTCGGGTAGTGGCCCACTGAAGCGGACAATTGAGTTTGCAGGGTATGGTCTCATACCTGTGGTGATAGGGTCGCTTGTGACACTTGCCCTTGCATTTTCTTATATTCCGGATGTCAGTGTTCCTGCCCTCCGCTCAATCCAGGATCCGGCAGTGATACAGGAGGTGATGGCGCAGCTGATGAATGATCCTGTCCTGATGGAGTTCACACAGGTATCCACACTCGTCTCTCTCATATTCCTCATCTGGACGGCAAACATACTGGTATTCGCCATGAAGTATGCCCGCGAATTGAACGTGAAGCATGCAGTCCTTACAGTGGCAATCCCGGTCCTGGTATATGTTATCTACATGGTCTACACCATCTTCTCGGGAAACTTGATCCCTGGAGGGGTTTAAAAGATGAAGTCCTATCAATATTTTCTCATACTGGTATTCATGGCAATTGTAGCCATGACGATGCCCGCTGCTTCCATATCCCCGGAATCTGAAGCCGCAGCGGCACAGGTGACGGTGACAGACATAAGCCTCGATCCCCAGGTGTTCATGGAGGATGATACGGGGACCATCTCTGTGGAAGTTACGAACAACGGCGTGTCTGGTGTGGCAATCCGCCGTGCAACGCTCCACGACGAGGATATCATAATGCTCTCAAATCCCTATGACACGGCAACGAGTGTCGGAGGGGGAAACAGTCTCAAATTCATATTTACCGTCCGGGCCGATGTACCCGAGGGAATTTATTACCCCACATTCTCCATCGATTTCCGTGATGCCGGCTATCTCCGGTATCCTGTAAAGCTCCAGGTGCAGAACGATCCGCTCGAGATATCGATCCTCGACAGGCCTGATACCTTCTCGGCAGGGAAAAAAGACCAGATTGAGATCGTGGTGGGAAACCCGAGGGACAACCCGGTGAACGGGATAATCGTCTCCCTGGAGGGGGAGGGATTTGATGTGACTCCCAGCAGTTACTTTATCGGAAACCTGGATCCCGACGCTTCCCAGAAAGTGACATTTTCTGTGACTCCTGAAGAATCGACGACACTCAGCGTCCTGGTCGAATATAAAAACGGTATCAATACCCATACCGAATCGAGGGATCTGTCCGTGGTCCTCGGAGAGAGCAAGAAACAGGCCGATCCGATCCTCTCGAACATCATGGTAGAATCTGAAGGTGGCATGTATACGGTCACGGGCGATGTGACCAATGCGGGACTTGAGGTTGCCAACTCGGTGGTGATATCTGCCGGGGAAGGGGCGACACCCGTGGACCCGTACAGGCAGTATGTTGTCGGATCGCTCCAACAGGACGACTTCTCCAGTTTTGAGATAACGTTCTCTGCCCGGGATACCGACACGGTCCAGATAGAGACGAGTTACAAGGATTCCGATGGAAACGTGTTTGTAACCCGTACCCCTGCCGATATCCCGTCTTCTTCGGCAACAC
>DAWO01000081.1:0-419 GCA_002509485.1 Methanolinea sp. UBA477 | reverse complement strand
GTTGTTGCACTTGACAGCATCAACCTTGAGATACTGCCTGGCGAGTTCATAGCCATCATGGGTCCCTCCGGATCGGGAAAATCAACACTCCTCAACCTCATGGGATGCCTGGATACCCCGACTTCGGGCGATCTCTTCATCAAGGGGAGGAATGTAGGCTCGATGAATGACGAGGAACTCACAGCGCTCCGCCGTGATCACATCGGCTTCATCTTTCAGCAGTTCAATCTCCTCCCCCTCCTTTCCGCCCTTGAGAATGTCCAGTATCCCCTGATACTGAAGAGGGGGACAAAAGAATGTGAAGAGAGATGCCTCCAGGTCCTCAATGCAATGGAACTCGATGAGACCCTCTATACCCACAAACCCTCCGAACTCTCGGGAGGGCAGCAGCAACGGGTGGCCATCGCACGGGCCCTGGT
>DAWO01000065.1 GCA_002509485.1 Methanolinea sp. UBA477 | reverse complement strand
GGGGCCCATGTCACCGGGATCATTGATCCGGTGATGAGTTTCCCGGCAGGGTGCGTCAGGGGATTCCTCCCGCCGGGTTAGATGGGGAGGAATATATCGGGGAATGGAACAGTACCTCTCTGGTAATGCATGTCAACGGGGTGCGGCTGCTGCACGACCGGTTTCCCACTGACCGCAACTATCCCTTCAACCTGGAGATCTTTTGGAAAACGGACTGGATCGGGTTCTCCCGCCCCGTCACGTTCTTCATCGGGGAGAACGGGACGGGAAAATCCACCCTGCTCCGGGCGATTGCAAAAAAATGCAATATCCATATCTGGAAGGATGAAGAGAGACACCGCTGCCATTATAATCTGTATGCGGATGAGCTGTACCGGTACATCGATGTCGGGTGGGCAGGGGAGAGAGTGCCGGGATCGTTCTTCTCATCCGAACTGTTCCGCTACTTCGCAGAAATCCTCGACGAATGGGCAATCGCCGATCCCGGGACGCTCTCGTATTTTGGGAACGATTCGCTCATGGACAGGTCCCACGGGCAGTCACACATGGCTTTTTTTGCCAGCCGGTACCAGAGGGACGGGCTCTTCCTCCTCGACGAACCTGAAAACGCGCTGTCGCCGGCGACCCAGATCGAGCTCCTGCACCTGCTCCGGAAGGTCACATCCACAGGAGATGTACAGTTCCTCATCGCCACGCACTCACCGATTCTCCTCGCCTATCCCGATGCAGAGATCTACAGTTTTGATATGATTCCCATCCGGAAGATCGGGTACGAGGAGACGGAGTATTTCAGGGTCTACCGTGACTTTCTCAACAACAGGGAGAAGTACCTGGACATGATGTGAGTCCCCTCCCGGAGGACTGTAACAGACCAGGGCCGGACACACTTCTTCCGACATCGGCTGCGGGATGTGCAAAAAAATTATCGGCTTTATACCGTAGACACACGGACCTGGAGATCGCGTGCACCGATCATCTGGACACTGGTCCGGATCGCTGAAAAAAACCTGGACTTCGTGCCGGTTATTTATCGACTCCTCCATGATCAGGACAATATAGCCGGATACCTCCCTGATAGTCGGGAATCCCTGGCATGGCCGCAGGCCCCAAATTGGCATCTGAACCCGCTGTTTTCCAGAACGGCGATGAAATCCCGATCAGGTGTCCCTTTCGCGCGTCCGGAACAGGTGCATCCACAGAAGGTGAAATAACAGCCATATATCCCAATTCGGAGACGACCCACCCAGTACATTTTTATACACTAATGTATAATCTTATACATACGTGAATAACATGGACCAGTATATTTCCAGGTCTGGTCATGGGGTCTTTTTTTCCATGAACCAGCAGATATCGTCAGCCCGCATGAGACCTCTTTTCAGGGTGTTGCCTCACTGGTGAACATCAACCAAGATCTCCTTCTGAAGAGCCTGTGAACATTTGAAAATTCCGTATCTGAAATAAAAAATTGGTGTGACACACATGAAATCAAGAGATATTGCCATTGTAGGCATACTCCTTGCAGTTGGAGCAATCCTTCGCTATTTCCTGGCCATGCTCCATACACCGCTCACCCCGAACATGGTGATAGCGTTCTACTGTCTTGCGATCATCCTCATCCAGCCAAAGGTCTACGAGGCGCTCGGGATCGGCATAGTGGCAGGAATTCTCTCGATGCTCATATCGAGCTCGATATTTCCCCCGGCAAACCTGATAAGCGAGCCTCTCGGTGCTCTTGTCTGCTTCGCCATCTATGGAGCCCTGAAGAGCAGGTCCAAGGTCGCTCCGACGGCTGCCACATTCCTGACGACGCTTGCCAGCGGATTCTCGTTTGCTGCGGTCGCCATCATCTTCGTGGGGGCGACGATTCTCTCCCAGTACGGGGGAGACCTGATGAACTTTGTCCTGGTCTTCGTCCCGATCGTCGTGATAACAGCCGTCTTTAACGCTGTAATCGTGCAGGTACTCTACTTCCCGGCCAGCAGGGTCCTGATGCGGGGACAGGAATGATCACGCTCGAGTCTGTCAGCTATGCATATCCGCGAACCGGCAGGGATGCCATATCGGATATCACGCTCTCCCTGAAGAGAGGCGAGTGTGTCCTGGTCTCCGGCCGTTCGGGATCCGGCAAGACGACGCTCTGCCTGGCGGCCGCTGGCATTCTCGAGCACGAGTACGGGGGACGAAAATCGGGCAGCGTGGCGGTGAACGGAAAGGACGTCGGTGATTACCGTGACCTCTCCGATCTCTCCACCTCGGTAGGGATCCTCTTCGACGACCCCGATTCCCAGCTCATCTTCACAACGGTTGAGGAGGAGATCCTCTCCGCCCTTGAAAGGCGCGGTTTTTCGCCTGAAGAGGTCGAAGAGCGCCTCTCCCGGGTTCTTGCCGTCACCGGGCTCGACGGGTTGAAGGACCGTCCGCCCCATGCCCTCTCGGGCGGACAGAAACAGCGTGTGGTCCTCGCCATAACCCTCGCGCTTGGCACCGATATCCTCATCCTCGACGAGCCGACGTCGGAACTTGATGAAAAGGGAACAGACAGCATCGTCTCCCTCCTAAAGGAACTGAAGGCCCAGGGCAAGACCATCCTCCTTGTCGAACAGAAATATCCCCGTCTCGCCGGGGTGGTCGACAGGCTCGTCATCCTAGAAGACGGAAAGATCCGGACCGAGGGCCCCGCCGATCGCGTCCTCTCGGACGAGACTGCCAGGCGGACGCTCATACCCGACTTCTCGGGGATACGGGTGGGGAATACTCCCGAAAAAGAGAACCCGCCGATCATCCGGACCGAGGGCCTGTCGTTTCGTTACGGAGACGAAGAGGCCCTCTCTGGCATCGACCTGGAGATCGCTCCCGGCGAGTTCGTAGCGATCGTCGGTGAGAACGGCTCGGGAAAGACGACACTCATCAAGCATTTCATCGGCCTCCTCCGCCCGGAGAAGGGAACGGTACGAGTCGATGGGAAAGATGCCGCAAAGGCTCCCGTCGCAGAGCTTGCACATTCAGTCGGCCTGGTCTTCCAGAACCCTGATCACATGTTCTTCGCCGACTCGGTCTTCGACGAGGTGGCATTCGGCGTTGACAACTTAAAGATCCCGGACCGTGAGAGGGCCGTAATCGATGCACTCTCCACCGTACGCCTTGAGCACCTCCGGGATCTCTATCCCCGCTGGCTCTCCCGCGGTGAACGCCAGCGCCTGGCAATCGGCTGCATACTGGCCATGAAACCGCCAGTGCTCATCCTTGACGAACCGACCACCGGTCTTGACGGTGAAGAGTCACGGGAGATCATCGAGTTGATAAAACGACTCCAGGGGGACGGGCACACGATCATCATGGTCACACACAGCCGCGAGATCGCGGAGGAATGTGCTGACAGGGTTGTTCGCATGGAAGCAGGAAAGATCGTTTCCGATTCAGGAGCGGGGGCCTGACGTACATGGGCGAGATCCTCCAGTACATCCCGGGGAACGGGCTGTTCCACCGCCTCCACCCTGCAACGAAGATCCTCTTCATCATCGTTGTGAGCATCGCGACGATCCTCTCGTCCTCCATACCGCTCCTCGTCGCCTATCTTCTCCTGATCCTCCTGCTGGCACTGGCTGGCCGTCTTTTGAAACCCGTCCTCCAGCAGATGCTGCTCGTCGGGCTCATGAGTATCGTCCTCTACCTCGTCACGATCCTGACTGTTCCGAGGGGGACCGTGATCGGCTACCTTGTTCCCGGCTTCGTGCCGTTCATCGGGGGAAGCATCCCTGTTACCGTCGAAGCCCTTATCGTCGGGACCGTTCTTACGCTGCGTTTCGCCATACTCATAACCGCCTTCCAGCTCTTCGTCATCTCGACCCAGCCTCGCGATCTCGTGCATACCATGGAACGTGCACGAATTCCTGCTGATTATACCCTGATGTTCATCATCGCCCTGCGATTCATCCCGACACTCCAGATCGAGGGGAAGCGTATCCACGAGGCCCAGCTGGCCCGGGGATACCACCCGGGCGAGGGGTTTATCGGGAGAATAAAGAGTGTTGCGCCCGTCATGATCCCCCTGGTCTCCAACTCGATCGGGAGGGCAACACTGCTTGGCCTGACCATCGACATCCGGGGGTACCGATCGAGAACGCGAACGCGCCTTCGTGAACGCACGCTCGGGATTATGGACAGGGTAGCAATCCCGGTCATGGTCGTCATGGGAATCGCTTTTGCATATGCGTTCTTCTTCACTCATTGGGTATAGAAAAGAATCTAATGGATAGAAGTGACACCTTCTTCCCATGCCAACCTGTGCTGACTGTGTCCTCTTTACACCAGGCAGGGGGAATGAGGGTGAATGCAGGATCAACGGCCCGGTTCCCGCTGACAGGGACGCCGGGCGCTGCCCGTCAAGGACATTTACCCAGAAGCCCGGAAAATAATTGCATGCACATCCCTGGGCGATAGGGGATTGTAAGAATAGCCTGGGCGTCGGTTCGCTGCATCATGGGCAGGCAAACCCGGCATGGATCGTTTTCATAGTGATCAGGGCGTCATGACCAATCCAGATTACTGACGGCGGCTCTCCTCTGTGATGGGGGTGGATTCTCCGTCTCCGTGCAGGGAGATCATCAGGAAGATTGGGAACTGCAGGAGATTCGGTTGGGTTGTTACCAAGAGCGGGAAGGTTTCGCTGTTTTGTTCCGGTATGTTCCGGCCCTGCGACACGGCGCAGTATCATCCTCCATCTATACACGACAGAGTATAAATCCTCCTTTGCCAAAGGTACTGTAATCCAACAAAGAAGATATTTCGACGAGGAGAATCATGAAAAACATTCGCAATGAAACTGTCGCTGCCGGTTTACTGGCCATATTACTTGTATTTTCTCCACTGGCTGGCGGTGTGGGTAGCATCCTCATCTCGCAGATGAACTCGTATTCGCGCATCGATTCAATGATTAACGGACATACACAGGTCAGTTCGGATCGGGTGACTGTCCCCTCGTATCAGGTATTACAGCCTTCCGGCAGCCACATAACAGCCTCGGTATCGGATAGGATCACGTCTCTGCTGTATAGTGACGTAGCAAGCTGGGCTCCTCCAGAAGACAGGGTATACACCATGGATCCGCCCGTTCACGCACGTTCTGGTGGTGCAACCAGAATGACCTGGGATTATCTCATCTCTGATCCGCCGGTTTGCGGATGTTGCGTTTAAAATACAAAGATTTTTTTTCTCCCTGCAGTTTCGTGTCGGGAGAGAGACTTGATGTTTTTCCCGTCGCAATCAGTCAACCCGCTTGGCGGCAGCCTTACTATCCCATGGTATGATTCCAGGATCATTTCCGCATTCTAAAAAGGCGTCACCGGACTGCCAGGCAGCCGCCTCCGGTCTCGAAAGACGGATCATTCAAGGTAATATCGAAGGCAGGCTGCCGATCCGGCATCGCATGTGGGGTGTATGGAGACAGGGATACCCCCGCGAGATGTGACCCGGTTCACCAATCTCTTCCCCAGGTAGCAAAGAGCCGGATAGTGCCCCAATTTCCCCATGATACGTGCGCCCCGACACGACCCCCGGCCCAGAGATGATTATTACACCCAGTAATTCATCCGTACCGAAGGGTCGGCCAAAAGCGAACACAAAAAGACTTTATCCGATATTGACCGATACATCGACAAAGGAGGATCAATATGAAATTGCGACATTTAATTCCAGTTATTTCAGGCTTATTAGCCCTTGCCCTCGTATGCTCCCCTGTTGCAGCAGCAGGGACCACAGGGATGCTCTCGCAGCTTGCTTCCCATTCCCGGATACACTCGTTCTTCTCAGGATACACCCCCGGAACCGGTATCACTCCGGATATTCCGGCAGTACCCGTGCCTGACCCACCATCGCAGACCCGGATATCCGCCTCGGAACGCATAGCCTCGCTCCTCGACAGCGATATAGGCAACTGGCAACCGCCGGCAGGGAGGGTCTACGATCTGCCGGAGTATAACGTGACTGAAAGACCCGAGTATACCCCCCGTCCCATACCTGTCTTTGCACGGGCGTGCCCGAACTGTGGGCAGGGCGCCGGAACCATCTTCTCCTGATATTCCCCAATTTTTTTGATACCGCGCAGAAATCACCGGTTTTTTATCCACCGGTTTTCAGGCTGCACTTCAGCACGACGAGATCCTCGTCATATACGCGTTCTTTTTGAGATACGTCAACCTGGAATCCCTGCTTTCGGAAGAGAGACATCACCTCTTCGCATCCCGTGACCGACGAGACGAGGATGAGCACCCTGCCTCCGGGGGAGAGATGGCATGGCACCTCTTCTGCAAACCGCCGGATAACCGATCTGCCGTCCGGCCCACCGTCAAGGGCATACTCAAGCCAGTCATCTATCCGTTCTTCCGGGCCAGTGGGCAGGTACGGCGGATTGAAGACGACCAGGTCAAAGGGACCCCTGATACCCATGAAGAGGTCTGCCCTGACCACGTCCAGGCCGTCCAATCTCGCGGCTTTCACCGCATGAGGATTGATATCGGTCGCAAGCACCCTGATGCCTGACTCCTGCAGGGATCGGGCTATATATCCGCTCCCTGTCCCGACTTCGAGCACGAAGTCACTCTCACCGGCCTCGGAGATCGCTGCCCGGGCAAGGAGGCAGGTATCCTCACGCGGGGGATATACCTGGTCAGGATTCATCCGCAATCACGTTCGTGATGGTTGCAAAATCTTCCAGGTACAGTTCCTCGGGCCGCACTGCAAGAATCTCGTCGGGAAGCTCCCGGAGGAGCGTCCCGATGTCGGGCTTCGTGAGAATCCCCCCGGCACTCCTGATGCAGTTCCTAACCGTCTTTCGCCTGTGGGCAAAGAGCGCCCGCACGACGTCTGCATAGAGCGCCCTGTCACTGATGGGAAAGATGGGCCCTCTCGGTATGATCTTCACCACCGTGGACTTCACCTGCGGACGCGGCGAGAAACAGTGCGGGGGGAGGTCGAAGACGGGCTCGACACAGCAGTAGGTCTGCACCATGACGGAGAGCCTGCCGCATTCAGGGGTCCCTGTGGGGGCAACCATCCGCTGGGCAAATTCCCGCTGGTACATCAGTACCGCCACCTCAAAACCGATATCAAGCAGCCTGAAGGTGATCTTTGATGAGGCAGAATAGGGCAGGTTCGAGACGACGATATCAAATGGCGGCAACGGGCATTTCGTCGCGTTTCCATGGGTGAGCTGGAAGCGGCCGGCGGCGATATCATCTGAAAAAAGGACTTTTAGATCTTCCACAAGTTCCGCGTCGACCTCAACCGC
>DAWO01000061.1 GCA_002509485.1 Methanolinea sp. UBA477 | reverse complement strand
TTGAGAAGGTGATCTTCAACCTTACCGACAACGTCTTCAGGCACGGGGGTCCGGTCACCCGGATCTCCCTCTGTTACCCGGGAAGTTCCTGACGGGATCGTCCTTGTATTCGAGGATGACGGGAGAGATATCGCACGCGAAGACAAGGAGAAGATATTCCGGAAGGAGTACAGTGGAGAGAGAAAAATACTCGGCCTCAACCTGGCCAGGGAGATCCTCGGAATCACGGGGATCACGATACAGGAGACCGGTGAGCAGGGCAGGGGCGCCCGGTTCGAGATGCATGTGCCGAAAGGTGCATACAGGTTTGCTCACCGCTGATCCAGGCCGCCGATTTTGCGTCATCTCTTTTGAATACCAAAAAAATGCATGATTCGCTTCCTGGCAGATGCACAATACCCGTGAAAATGGCGGAGCCGACTTCAGGTTCAAAGTGTCGCTATCAATGCCTGACCAGTGTATACACCGATAGCGAGATGATGACTGCCCCTATTGCTGCGCCGTGGGCAAGGCTGTGGAAGGTCCCGTCCCAGGTGAGTGCATCGCCGAGAAAGAGCACGGCAAGGGCGATGATAACAAGGCCCAGGAGCTTCTCCTTCAGGTCGTCGAGATCGCAGATCTTGAGCCAGCCGGGCAATGGGGTTTGGCGATGAAGAGTTCATACAGGCCGAGTGCGACGATATAGAACACCGTTGCGACAAGGAAGATGTCAATTATCTCGATGAAGATTGCCAGCAGACCTTTCAGCACGACAAGGTCGACCCAGATGTTGAATGCGACCTCGTATAACGTGAAGACGGCGAGACCGAAGCCGAAGACAAAGAGTGCAACCGAGATGAGTGCCGATCCGATAACTGCCAGCACGAAGAGCCAGCTGCTTGCACCGGCGATGGTGTTGACGACGAATGAACCCCGCGGCCTGCATGCGGCCTTCATCTCCCGGGGTCCGGGGACACGCTCCTCTCCGCCAGGACCCTCCTCTCTCTCCATGCTCAATCTGACACTCCCGAATCCGGGCTGCCCCGCTGTTCAGGAGTCTTCCCTGTTGCCATACGCATAATTGGACCGGGGTCGCGTATACAACTTTTCAGGGTCCGTCCCGGCACCTGTCGCGACCAATATATCATCCCGGGAATCCTGGTCAGGAACCCCGGTTTCTCAGAAGAAGACCTTCTCCCATGACGCCCATCTCCGAAGGGAGGCCCTCACCAGCAGGTATGCAGGGAGCGCGAGAAGCACCGCAGAACAGGCGAACCGTGAATCGAGGAGGGAGAGCCAGATGAAGACGAGGAGAACGGGCCCGATCATCAGGAGCGAGGAGAGGAGAACCCGTGCATTATATACCATGACGGCCGGCCAGAGACCCGTGAGATAGATCATCACCGAGCAGGCATAAAACGAGACCGAGACAGCAAGCACGACAGCAGGGAACGCCTCCCTGGCATACCCTGACAGTATCGCTGTCACGGCCATGGTCAGGACCAGGATTGCCTGGAGAACGGAAAAACTGGTGAACTTGCTCTGTATGAGATCAGGTGTCCCGAGCGGGAGAAAGGTGTAGGTACCGACAGAGTCGAACTCGGTGAGCCAGGTATACATCGTCGCCGCGATGACACCCGCAACCGCGGCAAAGGAGAAGAGTATCTGGACATCGGGGAGCACCGCAGAGAGGACGGAGAGACTCACCCAGATGACTGCCAGCGGGAAGAGAAACGAGAAGAGGACCTGTCCGACAAATGCCCCGCTCCTCCAGAGATCGAGGATATCCTTTGCAACGAGGGGGGCGGCAGGAAGCCACGCCAGCCTTCCCGCTATTTCCCCATACCGGTCCGGATAGCGGTTCTCCTTAGCCGAGAACGAAAGGGTCATTCCGGAGATGGAGACCGAGAACGGAAGGGCGATTGCGAGAACAGCGTACAAAAATACGAGGGGGGAGAAATCGCGGTACAGCGCGTAGGGCGGAAAGAGGTAGACCGTGCCGGCAATTTGCAGCCAAACGATAACCGCGGCGATAAGGATGACGCCCGATAAGACGAGAGCGAGGAGCACCGGGCTTTTCGCGTAGAGCATCGAGAGGAGAAAGACGAGCGAGAGACCGAACAGGAACGAAAGGGTCAGCGTTACCGTGATCAGCCCGACAAACGAGAGCGGGAGACCGGAGAGCGGTATTCCGAAGGCTACACCGGCAATGAACGGGAGGACCCAGAGCAGGAAGTAATATATCGTGTCCTTGGCAACAAACGTGGCAAATATGCGGCGATCCGAAATGGGAAGGCTCCGGGACGAATAGGCGAGAAGGCTTGCCTGGCCGAACCGCCGGTTCATCACTTCCTGGCCAAGAAGCCCGAATCCACCAACCATAACCCCGAGCAGGAGGAACTGGAGATGGACAACAAGGGATAGTGTGCCTCCCGGAATAACCGCCTCCAGGTAGGGGATCATGGCAGATCCCATGAAGGTGATGGCGGAGACGAGGACGGGAAAGAGGGCGAAGCCGAGGCTCCCGAAGACGGTGGAATGCATCCGCCATTCCTCCCTGAACATGGCAACGAAGAGTTCAGGCATAGGTATCTTTCCCCACCGCATTGAGGAAGAACTCCGAGAGCTTCTCTTTCCGGGCAAGGATTTCAGCAACCGGTCCGGAATGGACGATCTGCCCCCTGTGGAGTATTGCCACATCGGAGCAGATCTCCTCTGCCACCTCGAGGATGTGGGTTGATAGAAAGATCGTTCCGCCGTCACGGACGTACTCACGCAGGTATTCCTTTACCGTCTTCTGCATCACCGGATCGAAATTGATAAGCGGTTCGTCGATCAGCGCAAGGACGGGGCGGTGGAGAAAGGCCTGTGCAAACATGAGCTTCTGCCGCGTCCCCCGGGAGAGATCCTTGCACAGCACGTCCTTTTTGTCTGCGAAGTCAAGAAACTCGAACCACCACCGGGCCTTTTCCCCTGCACCCTCGATTTTACGGATCCGTGCGACGAAATCCAGGTACTCCGACGCGGTGAGAAAACTTGGCGGGGTCTCCTGCTCAGGGATGATTCCCACCTTTACCCGGGCGAGCACGGGATCTTTGACGACATCCACCCCAAGAACCGTCGCCATCCCCGACGATGGCCGCACCTGCCCGGTGAGCATGCGGATCATCGTGGTCTTTCCTGAACCATTCGGGCCGAGCAGGCCGAACAGCGAGCCGGCCTCGACACTGAGTGATACATTGTCCACTGCTGCGAGATCGCCGTAGTACCGGGTGAGACCCTCTGCCTCGATGACCGCATTCATGAATGACTCCCACGCCCGTATACACGAGTGCACGGTTCGGTTGGATGATCTTTTCTGCCAGGTACTATTTCATGTTTTCTCCCTGGGTTTTATGGGGGGAATGCCTCTCATACAAAGACCGTGTAGCCTTCCCGTGAAAGGATTGCCCGCACTTTCCGCTCCCACTCGTTCCTGTCGGTGATCTCGAGATCCGCGATCTGATCAGCCCACAGGTCATGCAACGCAGGGTCGTCCGCGGCAAAATGCCCTGCCCCCAGGAGGCGCCCTGCACGTCTCCCATTGGAATCCAGGATGAGCATGGTCCAGCAGCCGCATTCCCTGCAGATATCGGGTTTTGTTGCATGGACCGTGCACAACGCAAGCCCGGTTACCGGGTCCCTGCGGAGAAACGGGCAGGAGAGGGGCTCGTCGGCAGCCACTGCCGATTGCGTGAAGAGCTGGGTCTTGTCGGGATCGATCGTGACGAGGTATTCCTCGCCCGTATACTGGTTGTAGATCAGGAATACCAGGCCTTCCATCTGCTCCTTGATATGAAAGACATCGCCCATCTGGCTGCAGCATTCCCCGCATTGCTGGCAGAAAAACCCCATTCCAATATATACGGGGCACCTGCAACTACATAACTGCACCGAAAAACCCACCCCGGATCCACCGACGGACAACAGTTTTATCCATCAAAGTCGAGCATATCTTCATGAAACAGTTGTACCGGTCCGGATCAAAACGAGTCCTTGCCGGGGTGTTCGGTGGGCTTGGCGAGTATTCGGACACTGACCCAAATCTTTACCGTGTCATTTTCCTTCTGTTCCTCCTCTTCTCGCTCATCGTCTGGGCATTTCTTCCCATTGGGATCCTGGGATATATCTGTGCATGGTTCATCCTTCCCGAGGGACCCTGAAAAACAAGAGGATATTGCCCGGGATGCAGATGATATGAAGGATATCGTCTCATGAGGACACTGACTGAATCACCGGGCCAGAGACGCACGAGACGAAATCTACGCCGGAGTTTCAGGGCAAATTCATCTGCATGCACCAGGGAGAGGCGCGTATTGCCGCTGAACAGGAGGATGGCAAAAGATCTCCCGGGTGGTATACCATACCGGCGGCATGCTTCTCAGCTGCCGCACATTCCCCCGGCCCTGCCGGAAACCTGAAAGAAAAATTCGTTTCTTATCTGCAGGCGAGGGAAAAAAGAGATGGAACTCCGGGCGCATGATCCGGCAGGTCTCCTGACAGGCAATCCTGTATCAGGGGGATGAACCGGTGATTCACATCATCCGGCCCTGCCAGAGATGCAGGTGTATCCGGGGTGAATGCCCACTGTTCAGGTACGAACCCGCATGGCCGCACCCTTTCACAACAGTAAAATAATCTAGAAGCGCCGGAATTCTCTTCTTGGCCGGGGCGGGCGGGCTTCATCGATTCTCAATGTCCGGCCTTCAAAGACAGTCCCGCTCAATTCTTCCTTGGCTTTCTCTGCTTCCTCGGGACTGGACATCTCGACGAATCCGAACCCTTTCCTCTCGATAATCCGCACTTCTTTGACTTCGCCGTAATTCGAGAACAATTCCTTGATCTGTTCTTCGGTTACGGAATAGGTGAGATTCCCCACGTAGAGTGTACTTCCTTCCATAATTTTTCCTTTTGCACCTTCCTGTGAGCTGGGAATGATAAAGTAGTTTTGTATCGGAACCAAAAATGCGCTGACAGCCGGGTGAAGAGTCGTCTCCTGCATGATGCATTTTGATAATTATTCCTGGTCATGACCACCCCGAACCGACAGCAGGATACAAAACATTCAGGCAGGGCCCCTGTGGCGACCCGGCAGATCGTTTTCACGCGAAACGATGAGCCTTTATCCATATCGTTTTTGGTTTTGCAGGGAAATTTCCGTTCTATCGATATTTACCCCTTTGATCGCACTCGATAGTGGTGAGTGGACGATCTGCCGGATAATCCCGGAATTGCCGGGAACAGACACATTAATGATGTTTCGGATCATTGATCTAACCACTCGCTACAGTGCATATCAGACGGAGGTGGGAGCCATCGTTTGTTCGAGGAGTTGATTACCTGACAAAACCATCAAAATTCAATCCAGCTACTACCGAGATAGTTCGTGTACGGCTGCCAAAGAAAAGAAACAAGGAGATATTCGCCCAGGCCGATCTCATGCTCGGGGCAAACCACATACGGGTGCGGTGTTTTGACGGCGTTACCCGCCTGGGAAGAATCAAGGGAAAGATCAAGAAACGTCTCTGGATTCGCGAAGGAGACATACTCATTGTAGTCCCCTGGAGTTTCCAGGATGACAAGTGTGATATCTATTACCGGTACACCCGGCCGCAGGTGGACTGGCTGCGAAAGAACAATTATCTCAATGATTGAAATACCTGTCATTCCAGGGATAATTATCGCTTTTTCACATTTCGGCTGTCAGATCCTGTCCCGCCAGGCTATTCTGAAACGATCTTTCCCGCGTTTTTGGCCGCAAAAGATTCCATATCAGATGAAAGCTGCATAATTATGAGAAATGAGAAGAATATCGGGTTAATCGGGCATTTTTAAAGGATACCAGACCCAGGACGATATTCCAGTTGGTACAATTTCCATCATTTCCAGGTGAGCGCATGGGAGGGGAGGAGAAAACATCAGCCAGGACATTTGAAGAGGATATCACACGCGGAGTGAGCCTTCTCCGCGGAGACCCAAAGACGGCCATCCGGAAACTCTCGGGCCCCATGATCGTGGCAATGCTCCTGCTTGCCGTCTATAACCTCGCAGATGCCATCTGGGTGGCGGGGCTTGGAGCCGACGAACTCGCCGCTGTGGGATTTGTCATGCCCGTATTCATGGTCCTGATCGGCCTCTCGAACGGCCTTGGTGCAGGTGCGACGTCCGTCGTCTCCCGCCGGATCGGAGCCCGCGACAAGGACGGGGCAGACAGTGCGGCATCGCATGCAATCCTGATCGGGCTTGTTATCGCGCTTCTCCTCACCCTCCCCCTGACCCTGAACATCAGGTCCATTGCAGAGGTCTTCGGGGCAGGAAGTGTTGCGGGACTGGCAGCCGAATACGGAAGCATCGTCTTTTTAGGGACTATATTCATATTCTTTGTCCAGATATCCTATGCCATACTGCGTTCCGAGGGCGATACCACGCGGACCATGTACGCGATGGGGGCGTCGTCGGTCCTCAATATCGTGCTCGACCCCATCCTCATATACGGGGCAGGGATGGGTGTTGCAGGAGCGGCGGCGGCGACGGTCATCTCGGTTGCGACAGTCTCTGTCGTGATTTACTACTGGTTCAATATAAAGAAAGACACGTATATCACCCTCTCGTTCCGGAAGCTCCAGCCTTCGCGGAGGGTCCTGTCTGGTATCCTGGGTGTCGGCCTGCCCGCAAGCATCGAGTACCTGCTGATGTCGCTTATCGTCATCATAAACAACATCATCCTCGTCGCGGTTGCAGGGACAGACGCTGTCGCGGTCTACACCTCCGGGTGGCGGATTGTCATGTTTGCTCTCGTGCCGCTGATCGGGATAGGCGCCTCCCTCGTTGCGGTCGCCGGTGCGGCATACGGTTCCCGGGAGTACCGAAAGCTGGAGATCGCACACCGCTATTCCATCAGGATAGGGACCGGCATCGCCATACTGACCGGCTTTGTCACCTGGATCGGGGCACCCTGGATCACCATGGTGTTCACCTACTCTCCCGAGAGCGCCCACCTGGCCGCACAGTTCATCATCTTCTTCCAGACCATGTGCCTCTTCTATCCGTTTGTCCCTGCCGGCATGTTCTCGTCGTCGGTCTTCCAGGGGACGGGACATGGTCTGACGTCGCTCTTCATCACCGTGCTCCGAAACCTCCTCTTTATCGCAGTCCTCGCATACCTGCTCGGCGTGGTTATGGGATTCGGCGAGATAGGAGTCTATTTCGGCATTGTGACAGGGAATATCACCGGGACACTTGTCAGCTATATCTGGGCAAGGTTCTACATCTCCCGTCTCATCGCCTCCGAAGCCAGTATCTGAAACCAAAACCCCGGAAGCCGGCAGGCGGGGATCTGGTATGTGGAGGACTCCACTACCCGAGCGGCGAGAAGAGACGGGAGACCTGTTCTTTTATCCGCACCCTCCGCGGGCGGTCCCGGTAACTCTCCCTCGTGATCTCCGTGCAGAAGAGCAGGTCTCGTTCGAAGGCTGCCTTCAGCTCGCCTGCGTACTGCTCATCGTACAGGAAGGCATTCGCCTCGAAGTTCAGGCGGAAACTCCTCACGTCCCAGTTCGCACTCCCGACCGATGCGGCGATCCCGTCGACCACGATGGTCTTGGCATGGATAAACCCGTTGTCATGGGTATACGCCCTGACCCCTGCCTCCAGGAGGTCGCCGACAAAGGAGTAGGTGACCCAGTAGACGAACGGATGGTCTGGTTTGCACGGGATCATGATCCTCACGTCCACACCCGAGAGAGCCGCGATCCGGAGGGCATCTGATACGCTCTCGTCCGGGATGAAGTACGGGGTCTGGATGTACAGGGACTCTGTCGCGGAATTGACAAGCTTCAGGTACCCTTCCTTGACCTGGTTCCATCGCGAGTCCGCCCCGCTCGAGACTACCTGGAGCAGGCAATCCCCTTTTCCAGCCGGTTCCGGGAAGTAGTGGGATGAGTATACGACGTCTTCGGTCGAGGCGTGGTTCCAGTCCATGAAGAACCGGATCTGGAGGCCGATCACTCCCGATCCCTCGATTCGGATCGCTGCATCCCTCCAGCCGAGTGGGGTTTTGCCGAGGTACTCTTCGCCGATATTGTATCCCCCGATGAACCCGCATGTCCCGTCAATTACGGCAATCTTCCGGTGGTTCCGGTAATTGATCGTGAAGATCCGCAGGAAGAATGCTGCGTGCCGCCCACCGGCCTCTTCGAGATCGGCGAGCATCCGTTTCGAGATCTTCATTCCAAGCGCATCATAGAGGAGGCGGACCTCGACTCCTTCCCGTGCCTTCCGGCAGAGGAGTGTCAGGATCTCGCGGCCCAGGGGATCGTCCCTGATGATGTAGTACTGGAGGTGGACATGGTGGCGTGCCCCCTCGATCGCACGAAAAAGGTCCCGGAACTTGTCGTTGCCGTCGGTGTACACCGTCAGACGGTTGTCATCTGTCACTATCGCACGGTTGTTCTCGAGAAACATCCGGATCATACCGAGATATCGTGCGACTACCGGGTCGTCACACGCGATCTCTTCCGACGCTATCTCTTCTTTCTGCTGGCCAATCGCCTGCACGCTGCGGAGATCGTGCTCTTCTTTCAGGGAAAAAAGCCGCTTCCTGGTGAAGTCCTGGCCAAAAAAGAGATAGAGGAAGAGTCCCATGCCAGGCAGGACAAGGAAGACAAGGATCCAGGAGAGGGCTGAATTGGGGTTACGGCACTCGAAGAAGATGATCCCGAACGCCATCAGATACTGGATAAGGAGGAAGATTTCCAGGATTGAGATCTCGATTGACAGGACAATCATCTCATTGTGTGAGGATACAGGATATTTTTTCCTGCGCCTGAGCCCATCTCCGCAATCCCGATCCGATTTTCCGCATATTCCCCTTTCATTTCTCTCCACCTCTTTGGATCTCCCAGAGTCCATGAGAACGCGTGGATCGCGATGGCGTATCTCAAAATGAAGATCCGAATATACTGAAAATTGTGAAATATCTGAAAAATATATATGTTTGGAGTTCCTACCCTGATCAGGGTGACCGATGAGACATGATGAACAGATACCTGCATGCGGCGACACCGCTCGATGCAGATGCAGTGTCGAAGCGGTTGTGACGGTGGACGGGAGGGGGCAGATGGTCCTTCCGAAAGAACTCCGTGATCGGGCGGGGATCTCTGCCGGTGACCGCCTTGCAGTGATTTTCTGGGAGAAGGAGGATGAGGTCTGCTGTATCACGCTGATCAAGGCCGCACACTTCAACGGCATGGTCAGGTCACTGCTGGGCCCCATGATGGAGGATATCTCTTCCGGGAAACAAGGGTGAACAAACATGGACAAACATGAGATAACGCGACGTGTGACAGAGAAGTATGGAGAGATCGCAGCCGGAAAAACCTGCGGTTGCGGCTGTGCACCAGACTGTTGCGGACAGGAGACCCCGGCGGAATCCCAAAGCCTCGGCATTGGCTACTCAAAAGAGGATCTGCTTTCAGTGCCAGACGGGGCCAACCTGGGCCTTGGTTGCGGAAACCCCGTGGCTATTGCGTCATTAAAAGTGGGTGAGACGGTTCTCGACCTGGGATCCGGCGCCGGCTTCGACTGTTTCCTCGCGGTGCGACGCGTGGGAGAGTCCGGCAGGGTGATCGGTGTTGAGATGACCGCACAGATGCTTGAAAAGGCCAGGAAAAACGCTGAAAGTGGCTCGTATGCAAACGTCGAGTTCAGGCTCGGCGAGATCGAGCACCTCCCGGTTGCCGACTCGTCGGTCGATGTGATAATCTCCAACTGCGTGATCAACCTCTCGCCTGACAAGCCGGCGGTCTTTTCCGAGGCATACCGCGTTCTCCGTCCCGGTGGGCGGATCATGGTATCCGATATCGTGATTACCCGGGATCTCCCCGATCCGGTCAAAAGA
>DAWO01000017.1:924-3730 GCA_002509485.1 Methanolinea sp. UBA477 | reverse complement strand
CGCTCCTTCACAGGCGAACGGATGACTCCGACGGTGACAAGCTCGGGTTTTTCACCGCAATATTCATCCAGGCCACCGGCAGTCATGATACGTGGTTGTTGTCAGCACGACTCATAATAGGACAGGCTGCCGCATCCGGCACAGATATCCCCTTCCATCAGGTTTTTCGGGATCTGTTCGCCGCAGGAGGGACAGGTTGCCGATTGCCACTTCTTTTTATGAGTGACCTTCATCCTGACACATTCATGTGAAAAGACGTCCCTCTGTGCAGTGAGTATCTCGTCCACAAGCTGGCGCTTCATGTATGCGGGCTTGAAATCAGGACGGTTGTCAAACCAGGCTGCATAGATGGGATATTTTTCGAGTTTTTTCCGGTCGATGTACACCCTCACCCCTTCTGCGTACTCTTTGGCAGTGAACGGTGTCAGCGTGATGGCGAATTTCCCGATAGGAAGAACCTGGAGCTGGTGATTGCCGACTGTCGCGTGCATGATCACCTGGGGGGCGTCCGGGAGGCACTTGTAGGTCTCGCATGTGACGAAAACCTTGTCGGCGGGCGTCTTCCCGCTGAGATCGAGGGCGTAGTCCACCATGAAGACCCCGATCAGGATTCCGGGGGCGGGATAGGTATGAAAATCAATGCATCTCTTGAAATAATCCTGTAAATACGGATCTATTCCGAGTGCCACAAGGCGCTCGCAGACGTCCTCGGTGCTATACTCAGGTATCTGTTGCATGCAAAAATATCAACGAAAAACAGTAAATAATTTCCTGTTGTAGATTAATTTTCATTAATTGAGCGATTCACTTGGATATGGGGAGGGTAATCCCGATGATATGTCCTTCCCGATAGTCTTTCCTCTATGCAGGTGACCTGTGAATCTGCCAGGACCGATGGAAGGTTGACACTATGGAATTTTTTGAGAAACAGAAGACGCGTGACCATACCGATGAAGATGAGAAAAACGGGTCCCTGGAGGACTGGATTTGACCATAATAGAGGATCTCCTTGACACTCTTGACCACGATGCGCCGGTACGGTCCGTGATCGTGGGAGCACACTGGACGATGGTCTGCAGCCGGCATTGCGGCCTGGCTACGGTCATCCAGCCATCTCTTCCGCATGATGACCAGACGCTTGTGCACGATTCAGGTCATCTCCATGAGAAGAGCGCACGTGAACTGGCGGAGCTCGCCCGCTCCGAGAACCCGCTGGAAGCCGGTATCGGTATTGCGGCAATCAATTCGCTCCTCGATATCGACGAAAGCCGGGCTGTTGAAATCAATGCATCCGAGGTGCTGGCAGAACATGGGCGTGGCAAAAACGTGGCGCTCGTGGGACACTTCCCCTTCATTCCCCGTCTGAAAAAGGCCGCAGGCAACCTGTGGGTAATCGAGCTTCGTCCCAGCGGAGATGATCATCCCGCGCATACCGCCCCGGAGCTCATCCCGAAGGCAGATGTAGTCGCCCTTACGGGAAGCGCCATAATAAACCATACGCTTGACGGGCTGCTGGAACTCTGCCGACCGGACGCGCTCGTCGTAGTCCTCGGTCCAAGCACCCCCCTTTCGCGGGTCATGTGCGAGCATGGGGCAGATATCATTGCCGGTTCACGCATCGTCGACGAGGAAACCGTTATGCACTATGTCGCCCAGGGCGCAAACTTCCAGCAGATAGACGGTGTCCGAAAGATTACATTCTCCCGGATCAGCCCCGGGGAGAAATTTCACCCGTGAGGAAAATCACGGCACGATTGAACCCTGTTACAGGACAGGAAAATCCGGTATTGTGTGTGCCAGCGTGGAACAGGACCCTCCGCATGACATCACGGATCAATTTTTGTGGAATTTTTTTCGTATCCCCCCGGGAGATGGATCTACATAACCTGGTAATACGACATAGAACCGCAGCCCCTGCAGATGCCGTCTTCGATCATGGTGTCCGGGACCATCTCCCCGCAGTTGTTACAGCGGGCCGACTCCCACGACTGCTTGGGCGGGACCTTGACCCTGACATGCTGGAACGACAGGATCTCCCTGCCGGCACTGAGAATCTCATCTATCAAGGAAAAGATCATGGTCTGGCTCCTGAATTCCGGGCTGTGAGTATACCATGAATTGATTATCCTGAACTTTTTCATCTTATCCGCATCCACGTACACACGTATGCCTTCGGTAACAGCTGCCTCTGACGGCCTGTTCATCGTGAGGGCGAACTTCCCGACAGGGACCACCTGGAGGCGGTGGTTGCCGAACGTGCAGCCGGCAATTACCTGGACGGGGTCGGGCACGCACCGATATGTCTCCGTGATCGCGTAGAGACGTTCGCCGGGCTGTGCATCAAGGAGTTCAAGGGCATAGTCCACCATGAAGACACTGATAAAAATCCCCGGTGCGGTTACGCCGTGAAACCGGATACACGATGTGAACTGTTCCTGAAGCCGGGGAGGGATTCCATATGCATCCATGCTTTCACGGAGATCCAGGAAGCGGGCAGCCCTCGGAAATTGCATGGTTAAAAAAGGATGTGTTTTTTATTAAGGATTTGGAATTTGAAAAATTGCGGATGTCCGGGTATACAGAGATCTTCCGGGAAAACCTCAAATGTAGGTGAGAATTTGTTAATATCTTATAATTAACAGTAAAGGTAATTCAGTATATTTTTATAATAGATTGACTTTTCATTAACTGTAACCAAAAATCAAACAGATTTCTAAAACCATTCAGAAATTTTCTGTTCCAATGGTGAGTAAATGAGCAACGAAAGTGAGTTTAAATATGTCCCTACCACCTGCCCCTACTGCGG
>DAWO01000017.1:0-886 GCA_002509485.1 Methanolinea sp. UBA477 | reverse complement strand
CCCGGACAGGCTGACCAAGCCGATGATCAAGAAGAACGGAAAGTTCGTGGAGGCGAGCTGGGACGAGGCGCTTGACCTCATCGCAAAGAAGTTCAAGGAGACATCGGATAAATACGGCCCGAAATCGCTCGGCTTCCAGGTATCGTGCAGGACTCCGAACGAGGAGTGTTATATTGTACAGAAGCTTGCCCGGGTCGCGTTCCAGACGAACAACATAGACAACTGCGCTCGCATCTGCCACGGCCCGTCTGTTGCAGGTCTTTCCCTCTCGTTTGGGTCGGGAGCGGCCACGAACCCGTTCGAGGATGTCTTGAACTCCGACTTCATCCTTATCTGGGGTTCAAACCCGGTCGAAGCACACCCGCTCGCAGGCAGGCGTATCGTCCAGGCAAAACTGAAAGGGATCCCGATCATGGTCGTCGACCCGCGGTACAGCGCGACAGCGAGACTGGCGGACGACTGGGTCCGTTTCAACCCGTCGACGCACATCGCATTCATCAACTCGATAATGTACTGGATCATCAAGGAAGACCTGCATGACAAGGAGTTCATCAAGAACCGGACGAAGGGCTTTGAAGACCTGAAAAAGACCGTCGAGAAATACAAGGACGTCGAGGATATCACCGGTGTCCCGGTCGAAAAGGTCAAGGAGATGGCGCGGAAGTATGCCGCGGCAAAGAACGCCGTCATCATCTACTGCCTCGGGATCACCGAGCTCTCGACCGGGACCGACAACGTCCGGTCGCTCGGAAATCTCTCGATGCTCTGCGGAAACATCGGGCGTCCGGGTGTCGGTGTCAACCCGCTCCGCGGCCAGAACAACGTCCAGGGCGCCTGCGACATGGGCGCGTACCCGAATGTCTACTCCGGCTACCAGAAGTGCGAG
>DAWO01000097.1:17644-25515 GCA_002509485.1 Methanolinea sp. UBA477 | reverse complement strand
GCAACTACCCCCTTTTACTCTTCTGTGCCGCGATGGCCGCGACAGGTCACGCCTGCTTCCATCCCAATGCATTAAGCCAGGTATCCAGGCTCGCTGTGGATACCAATCGCGGCAGGATCACCTCGATCTTCGTTGTCGGGGGAAATATCGGATATGCACTCGGCCCGCTCATGGCGGGCGGGGTCGTATTCCTTCTTGGATTAAAAGGGCTGCTCCTGCTCGTCATCCCGGCGGTCATCATGGCCGTGGTCTTACGGCGAATCATCCCGCCAGCCAGCAAAAAGAGGAGTGTTCCACGTACCGGGACTCATGGAGAAGGCTTTCTTTCTGTCATCAAACCTATCAGGACCCTCTTTCTCGCATCCACGTTCAGAGCATGGGCTGTCTTTTCAGCCATTGCGTTCTTCCCACCGTTTCTTATGGAGAGGGGACTTGATATCTTCACGGCAAATCTTCTGGTAACACTGACACTTCTTGCAGGGGTCGCAGGACAGCTTGTTGGAGGGGAACTCTCTGATCGGTACGGGAGAAAAGAGTTTGTCCTCGCTGGACTCGTCCTCTCCATACCGGCACTCGCCGCCTTCCTCATGACAGAGGGGGTCATCTCGGTTCTCTTCCTCCTGGCATTCGGCTTCTTCCTCTGGTCCAGTTTTTCCGTAACCGTTGCAATGTCCCATGAAATGGTTCCCCGATCGGTTGGCATCGCCTCCGGGATGATGATCGGTGTTGCAATTGGTGCAGGTGGTGTCGGTGTCGCGTTCTCGGGCATGATTGCCGACTCATATTCACTGATATCGGCACTTGCGACCATCCCCGTGCTCATCCTGCTCTCGGCAGTTCTCATGTCCCGCGTACGCTACCCATGGAAGCTGCTTGCAGGACGGCAATGATATCCTGGCCTTACTCAATCCCTTTTCCGATTGAACGGGGATTGATCGAGGCTCAGCCCGATGTTTTTGGTGATGAGCCACCAGAATAAGGGAACTATAACCAGAACCAGCACGGCAAAACCCAGGTTCCAGAAGAGAAGGAAGTTGAAGAGTGCATGCGAGAGCATGGCCATGAAAAGCCCGCGTCTTACTACCCCGTCCCGTGCAGCACCGGGCGTGAACCGGGCCTGGCCGAGTGCGAAACCCCACATCGCCGAGAAGAGTACATGCCCCGGCACAGAGATCAGTGCCCGAACAATGCTTGTCTGGACAGCGAAGAGAAACGAGGTCTCGAGCGAAGAGAATACATAGATGATATTTTCGAGCGTTGCAAAACCGAGCCCGACAGCGGCAGCGTAGATAATCCCGTCGATTGGTTCGTCAAACTCCCTCGTCCTGTAGACCGTGTTTTTCACGACAAAGAATTTCGCATACTCCTCAACGATTGGGGCGGCAACAACGGCAATAAGGAAATCGGTCACGATCAGCCCGATGATCCCCTCGACAAGGGCTACCGGAATCGTGATGATAATTCCAAGGAGATAAACGGTGACGATCCAGGGGAGCGGCTCGGGTTCGTACCTGTCCCTCGTATAGAAATACCAGAGCCAGAAAATTGCCGGAGCCAGCGCCAGGAGGAGGATTATACCGGTGTCCATGAACCTACCTGGTATTGGAACTTCCGGTTAAAAGGAATTTTTCAATTTGATGCCGGAAGAGGAGACCAACAAAATGTTATGAGGCTTATATCCACTTTTTTTTCCGGAAATATGTCACCATAACAATGACGATGGCAGTCATTATCATCCATACCGTGTAGTAACCATATTCCCAGCGTAATTCAGGCATATTGTGAAAGTTCATTCCATACACGCCGACGACAAATGTTAAGGGTATGAAGATTGTCGCGATAAGAGTAAGGACCTTCATTATCTCGTTTCCCCGGTAGCTTAGGCCGGAGAGGTAGATATCGATCATTCCGGAGACCATATCTCTCAATATCTCAAGTGTGTCGATGACCTGAATGACATGGTCATACACGTCCTTCAGGTAAATCGAAGTCGACTGCTCCACCAGCGGGGGTTCGATACGCTCGAGGCCTGAAATGACTTCCCGGAGAGGCCATACGGATTTTCTGAGGTAAATCAGATCCTTTTTGAGACGATTGAGCCGCTCAAGCGATTCAGGGCCGGAATTCTGCACAAGTTCTTCTTCAAGGGTCTCGACTTTCTCCTCGAGGTGCTCCATGACCAGGAAATAATTATCCACGATAACATCTATTATCGCGTATGCAAGGTAGTCCGGCCCGAACCTTCGTATCCGGCCGTTTTTTCGTATCCTGTCCCTGACAGGCTCCAGGACATCGCCACTCTTCTCCTGGAACGAGATGAGGAACCGTGTTCCGACCAGCATGCTTACGTGTTCTATCCCGATCTCCCCGTCTTCCTCCCTGTATTGCAGCATCTTCAGGTGGACATAGAGGTACCGGTCAAGATCTTCCATCTTCGGCCGCTGACTGGTATTGAGGATATCCTCGAGAATGAGAGGATGGATCTCAAAAATACGGCCGACTTTCTCGATGACTGCAGTATTCCCGAGGCCGTCGATATTTATCCATGTCACCGAGTCGGTATCCCGGAAAGGAATGATATCCTCTGTCACAGCCAGCTCCTTCTCCAGGAACCGGGCTGCATCGTAGTCGAGCACGGTAATCCTGACAGGCGTTTTGCCTGCTATGCCTTCCGGTGCAAGGGTACCGGGGGGAAGGCCTGGTTTCCTTGAGATCTTTCTCCTATGTCTGGCCATCTGTCGCAAACCTACCCGTAATCTCCCGGTATCTCTGGAGCGGAGATAACTCTTTTGATCGTTTTTTGATCCTTTGGGGATTCGAAAAGGCCCGTGACGCACCGGTATTATTTTTAAAATACGGGGATCCATCGTAACGGTACAGATTATACCGTTTCATCAGGTACGGGAGGGTTTTGAAAATTCTGATATCATTTGTGATCCTTGCTGCAGGGATCGTACTCCTGGCAAAAGGTGCGGACTACACGGTGGATGGTGCGGAGGGTCTTGCACTGAAACTGGGTATCTCACCCATGACCATAGGCCTGACCGTGATAGCCTTCGGTACCTCTCTTCCCGAACTCGTGGTGAGCGGTGAAGCCTTCTTCTCCGGTTTTTCCGAGATCGGGATCGGAAACATCGTCGGGAGCTGCATAGCAAACATCGGGCTCGTATTTGCACTTGCTGTCCTGATCCGGCCCAGCCTGGTTATCAAGCAACGGGGGCCGGAGCTCCGGTACAGCATGCTGATGCTCCTCGCCACCCTCACATATCTCCTGCTCGCAGCGAGGGGAATCCTTGACCTTGCTTCAGGACTTGTTTTCCTGGCAGTCTTCGGGATAGTGCTGGCATCTTTCTGGAGATCGGGGTTTGATGAAGATTGTCCCCGGGAAAAGACTGGCAATTACCCGTTGCTGCTGACAATTACAGGTCTTGCAATGATTATCATCGGGTCTCACCTCCTTCTCACCGCAGCGGTGGAACTGGCAGGGATGTTTGGAATTCCTCCGTTCGTGGTGGGTTTCACCATGGTTGCAGTCGGGACGTCCTTTCCCGAGCTGGTCACCTCGATCGTAGCAGGACTCAAGGGAAGTCCCGGGATCTCGATCGGAAATCTGCTTGGCAGCAATATATTCAATCTCCTGTTCATTCCCGGGGTATGCTCACTGTTTGTTCCGATCCCTATTCCCCTGGCATCAGGATCACTTGTCCTTCTTGCATTTTCTCTTGCCGTGATTCCTCCGCTTCTCATGGACGAGAAGAAGGGGCGTATCTGGGCTACAGCCCTCATTATTGCCTACTTAGCCTACATGGCGGTCCTGTTAGGGACTGCCTGAACAACGGGCCCGAGACGTGCGATCGCATTCCGCCCGAATCCAAAATTCATGATGGGATGCATGATGTGAAAGATTCATCCGCCTGGATCCTTTCCGGCAATATACCTACAGAATCCAGGTGATATTGGGCCGTTCCCCGTCAGTTCGCATGGGAACCCGGAGCAGGAAAAGCATGTACACACACCTCTCCTGAATGCACAGTCGGCAATGGCGCATACCGGAGAGTTCCTGGGAACACCCCCGTTTCACCGTTGGGACACTATCCCCCCGGGTCATACGCGGGCAGACTTCACATCCAATCCCGCAGACACCGATCCTGGAATTCATAGAGAGATCGTGTTGCCTCCATGCAGGTATAACCACACCCTTCCGCCCGAAAGGCCGGAGCCTTCTGTCCTGAAATTGATGAGAGACGAGATGGGCTTCGCCTGGCGGTGAGAGAGATGAAACAGAGGGGCATTCATGAAAAACAGTCCTGGTAATCCGGGAATTTCTCATCTGACCTGCCTCTTTTCAGAGGATCAGGACGCCGGAGTCTTCCGATATCCGGACCGGATAGATCAACCGCCTGGTCGGCTGTGTTCCCTGATCAGGAACAACCCTAAAAAAGCGGTGAAGGAGATGAATAATCAGGGATGGTCCATTCCACGGTGCCAGGTGAATCAGTGGATCTTGATCCTTCCTTCAACAACTGGCGACAGTGGGCTGTTCTCCAGTATGTATTCCAGTACCGGATCGATGTCATATACTCCGGTATCATTCCTTTCTTCAGCGGCAGAAAAGATCCAGTATCCGTCTCCGCCACCTGCAAGCCAGGCATTGACGAGGACCGTGTAGGTCTCTTCGTCATCGAGCGGGCTAAAAGAACCATCGGGTTCCTCCACGGTCACATTCCTGACTCTCGATCCGGCATTCTTCACCGCAATCAGCTCGATTCCGTTGTAGACTGCCGAATACGGCGTTTCATTGATTCCAATTTCGTAGTGCAGGCCCGATACCTGGAGAAAACCGCCTGTCCCGATTCCTTCATACTCCGGTCCCAGTGCCGAAGCGGAACACTCCAGGACCTGGCGGATATCAATTCCTTTCATCTGGATAACAACGATCTCATCATTGAAGGGCAGTACCTCGCTGATGGTGCGGTGATCGATATCACCGGGAGGATAGATGGTATCGCCCCTGATCCCTCCTCCATTGAAGAATGCAATCCTGCTTTCCGGGAACCAGGCCTGCCAGGCATCGGTAATCAGGTTCCCGGCAGCGGCCTCCCCGGTCCGGACTGTCGACTTCCTGGTATCAAGCGGACGGGTTATCTCTCCGATGGGCTGGGAAAGTCTCTCAGTGTAGTCTACAAGATAGGGGCCGATGATGCTTTCCACCGCAGGATCCGCCGGGATGGTGTTATCAAGCCAGACCTGGCCAAATACCGGATCCCGTATTCCATCTCCCACGTAGGTGAAACAGAGAACTCCCAGCCCTTCCCCCTGCAGTCCGTTCTGGACGATGATGGTCTCCTGGTTATCCGGGCCCATGACCGTCTCGTATACGCGCCCGTTGTCGAGTCCGCAGATGATCAGGTCGATGCCAGGGACAGTCTCCGCGATCCGGCGGCCGGCCTCGATCCCGGTCTGGGTGACCGCGATCACCAGGTCTGCTCCGTCGGAATGGAGTTTTTCAGACATATCACCCGCGATCCCGGTGATGTCGGGATCGACACGAACTCCCTCTCCGGGGCTCGACAACCGGGAAAGATCAGGTGTCATCAGGCCGAATACACCGATTTTTACTCCCGACTCTTCAAACATCGCCGATTCCCTGATAGCCCGGCCAGGGGATGGATCTTCGAAGAATACATTCGAGCAGACGATGGGAAAACCTGCAAACCCAGCAGCCTCAAGATACAGATCTCTTCCATAATCAAATTCGTGGTGTCCGGGGCATGCCACATCATAGCCGGCAGCGGTCATTGCTTCCATCTCCGGGCGACCCGAATACATGGTATAGAACGAGCCGAACATCTCGTCTCCCGAAGAGATCAGGAGCGTGATGTCGGATTCTTCTTCGATTGTTTCCCTTACTGCCGCTATTTTTCCGATGCCGCCGACAGGGGACCCGGTCTCATTTTTGAATGGCAAAAGCCTGCTCTGGAGATCAGATGTGGTGACGATTGCGATGGACACCGGCTCGTCCCCGGAAGAGGGTGCCTGCCAGAAGAGCATGAGACCCGCGGCTACAATTGATACGAAGAGAACAGCAAGAAGGATAGAACGATAGTTCACGAAGATATCTGTTCAGCCCGGCAAAGATAGCACTTTCGAAACAGACCGGGGAGCACTCTCCCGCCTCGGCCTGCAGGCCGTCGTCACCCCGGTGCAACGTCAGGGAAAACGCATCCCTGCTTCATGGCTGGTACGGATCCCGGGGGGAGGTCACGGCATCGCCTACCAGTTTCCGGAGTTGTATTCGAAGGCCGTGTTGATGTTTCTCGATCTGGCCATACAGGTTCCATAATTTCTCCATCAGCCCTGCAGACTGTTCTCTTCCCATCATGCGTCAGCTTAATCAGTAATTCCAATGAGAATAGACCTGGAAAGATATGGATAAAAAGGCGATAATCTCACTGATACTGGTCATCGTGGTGATTTCAGCAGCCCTGGTATACTACGAATCCAATCGTATCAGGCAGGAATCCATGACTCATTCGTACAGATACACGGTACAGATCGAGTCAACCGGGCCGGTAAATAATCCTGTTATCATTGTCCCGATCGGATCGATGAATGAATCGTCCCTGATAGTCGATGCCATTGAATCGGGGCAGATGACGTGGGTCCCGGATGACTGGAACCTGACGATTATTCCAACCCTCGATGGCATCTTTTTGAAGATATCTGCACCGCAGATCATCGCCTCTACTCCCGTTACACCACTGACGGCAGACGGGGAGTCAGATCAAACCGAGGTGCCTGTGAACCGCCCGACCCCTGTAGCCCTGGTGGTCCGGGTCGATTCCGAATCAGCTGTCGAGACAATATCTCCTGGAGGCACAGGACCGGTCCCTGGACCGAGAACAAACACCACACAAGTCCCCTGCACATTCCCGCACCCGGATAACGTGCCTGTCACATGCTATACGTATACCGTGCCTGTCTATGCAGATTTTGGAGCATCGGATGATACCAGACTTTCTATCCAGATTGAAATGGAAGGGGAAAACACGTGGTGGCTGGGAGGATGGAGCGGGAATTCGTACCACGACAGGGTCCATCTCACACTGATCGGCCCGTTCTCCGGTTGGACCACGGGTGAAGGCACCTCGGTCTATGGTCTGGGGCGATACTAAACCAGAGAGAGGCCGGTTCAAAGCGACAGGAAACCCGGCCATGCCCGTCTAACCCGAAAACGGTTGTGCGACAGGAGAGAGTCGTCAAAATTCTATAACCGGCCTTAGCTGGGGAAATGATCGGGATACGATCCGGCAAGAGAGAACTTTTTTTGCCATTGCGGTATGTATACTGTCAGGTATCCCGGGGCGAACAGCACGATGGTGGATTTTNNCATCATCATCGTTCAGAAACTTACGACTGTGCTTGTACTGGTCCTGAAGAAGGTATTCCTGCTCATTATCGTATCCCTTGCCTTCTTCGAATTCATGAGGATGTTTGCCCTCAAATTAAGCCTCGAAGGTCTCTCCTCAGGAACAATCCTATTCGGAGCGGCAGGCTTTGCCATCGGCGTGGTTGCATTCTCGATTGCCCTCTATGTCGCATTCCGTTCACTCATCGTCCTTCAAAAATCAGAGCAGAGAGCCGCAGAGGTTTCGGAGGGCGAGACACTGCCCGGGATCCAGGAGCCGGGAGATGCATGGGAACCGCAACACGAAACGGAGATTCCTCCAGGAGGAGAACCCGGCAGAGAAGAGGTGACTGCAGTCACCGGGACCGGGGAAGGTGAGGTGCCGGTCCCGATCGGTTCACGGATCAGGAATGAACTATCCGTATCAGCACTGAAAACGACAAACGGATAGGCGCGGTTATTG
>DAWO01000097.1:0-17632 GCA_002509485.1 Methanolinea sp. UBA477 | reverse complement strand
GCATATTCCTCCTCGCAAGCCTCCTCTTCATCAGGCTCACCTACCATGATTACTGGAAGGGAGTACGACACCTGGCGGCGGCGGTCCTCATCGGGGGACTCCTCTCCATCATGCTCGGCTTCTTCTGGGGAGGGATCCCGCCGGAACAGCTTCTTTCCCTGAATTACTTCACATCAGATGCACTGGTTGCCCTGGTGACAGGTCTTGCCTTAAGTCTCTTCATGGGAAGTATCGGCTAGGCACAAACCACAAATCATTTGTTTTTCCCAAAAAAAGCTAAACCTTCCATGAGTGGTCAATACTCTCACGATGGTTGCACATTTTTTGAGGTGCAACGGTTTCGGCAGGTCTGGGTATGGGTTGTGGTATTCCTAATTGCCGCTCTTGCCTGGTATACTTTCATCCGGCAGATCGTCTTTGAAGAGACCTTTGGAACTAACCCTGCACCTGATTGGGCGGTGTTTATCATATTGGCAATATTCGGAGTGATCTTTCCGGCATTGTTTCTGATGGTGAGACTCGAGGTTCTCGTGACCGGACAGAGACTCGTCTTCAGGATGTATCCCTTACATCCCCGCTGGAAGGAAGTTGCCGCGGCAGAGATCGAAGGTGCGATGGCCATTGTATACAGGCCGTTTCGAGAATACGGCGGTTGGGGTATCCGTTATGGACGACAGGGTATCGCCTACACTGTCTCGGGTGACAGGGGCGTCCTGGTCAGGCTTTCCAGTGGAAGAACCTTTATCATCGGATCGAGGAGAGCTCTCGAACTGGAGACAGCACTCCAGAACCTGATAGCCGATAGCAGGAGAACAAGCCCCCCAAAGAGCTGATGCAGTTTCGGTAATCCCGGTGGTCCTGTAACGTTTTGCAGGGTTCCCACCTCTTTTCTGACCTTGAACAGGATCGTATGAGGGCTGTCGGGAGACGGTTCCGCGCTGGACCAATAAATTTTTTGCTCCACCGATTCAATAGACGACCGATTAAGAAGGATTGGTGAGAGATGATGATTTCCCCATTGCCCCCCGAGAAGATGCGACACGCCCTGGATTCCAGCAGGATAGATTGTAAAAGCACCGATCAACTGACCCCTCTCAAAGAGATCATTGGTCAGGACCGTGCAATAAAGGCACTCGAATTCGGATTAAACATCCAGGAGGAGGGATTCAATATCTATGCCTCGGGAATGCACGGGACAGGGAGAACCTCCGCGGTCAGAAAATACCTCGCCCAGGTTGCCGCAAAAAAGCCGAGAGGAAACGACTGGATATATGTGAACAATTTCAAAAACCCTTACGAACCCAATGCCATCAAGCTCCCGCCCGGAACAGGAAAGACCTTCCGTGACGAACTGGCATCGTTCATCGAGGAGGCAAGGCAGCTCATTCCCAAGGTCTTTGAGAGCGAAGACTATGCAACCAGGAGGGACGCAGCCATCAAAAACCTCGAACAGCAGAAGGGTGAACTGATAAGCAGGCTGAATGCCGTCGCCCAGGAGAAGGGCTTTCTGATCCAGACATCCCCACAGGGACTCGTAATCATCCCCACGCGCAACAGGGAACCAATCCCGCCTGAAGAGTTCCAGGCCATGCCTGAAGACGTTCAGAACGAGTACCAGAAACGAAGGGAGGAGCTCTCGACCGAGATGCGCAACACGTTCCGGCAGCTGCGTGAACTGGACCAGAAAGCCCAGGAGGGTGTCGAGCGTCTCAACCGTGATGTAGCCCTGAATGCACTCGGCCACCGTGTAGCGGCCTTAAAAGACAAGTATTCGAAGATCGATGAGATCCAGGAATACCTGGATTCAGTCCAGAATGATATCATCGACAACCTCAACCAGTTCCTGCCCGAAACACAGCCGCCTCATACGCAGGCCCAGATGCAGCACCCGCTGGTCCAGGAACTTATCTTCCGTAAATACCAGGTAAACGTCATCGTCGATAATTCACGGGATGACGGGGCCCCGGTCATATTCGAGCAGAATCCCACCTACTTAAACCTGATAGGCAAGGTGGAGAAGGAAGTCGAGTATGGTGTTGTCTCAACAGACTTCACCATGATCCGGCCGGGATCGATCCACAAGGCAAACGGCGGATACCTGGTCATCATGGTCGAAGACCTGTTCCGGAATCCCTATTCATGGGACGGTTTAAAGACCGCTCTCAAGACAGGCGAGGTTGTCACCGATGAGCCGGGCGAACGGATGGGATTCATCACCGCCAAGGGTATCAAGCCCGAACCCATTCCACTCTCACTGAAAGTTATCCTGGTAGGAACCCCCGAGATATACCGAATCCTGTACATGGGGGACCCGGATTTCGCCGAGCTCTTCAAGGTGAAAGCGGATTTCGACGTCACCATGGACCGGAACGATGAGAATGTAAAAAGATACAGTAACTTCATCTGCACGCTCTGTAATCACTACAACCTGCGGCACCTCGAAGCCCCCGCCGTCGCAAAGATCATCGAATACAGTTCACGCCTTGCAGAAGACCAGCAGAAACTGAGTACCAAGTTTTCCAATATCGCCGACACTATCAGGGAGGCGAATTTCTATGCCGGCAAGAATGACGCGTGGTATATCGGAGAAGCAGAGATCCAGAAAGCAATCGACGAGAAGATCTACCGGTCAAACCTCGTCCAGGAGAAGATCCGCGAGTATATCAACAGGGGAATAATCCTGATCGACAGCGAGGGAGACAGAGTCGGACAGGTCAATGGCCTCTCGGTCATCGGACTCGGTGACATAGAGTTCGGCCGTCCTTCCCGGGTCACGGCAAGCATTGGCGTAGGGAAGGGTGGCATCATCGATATCGAGCGGGAAGCCGCCATGGGAGGCCCTATCCATACAAAGGGAGTCCTGATCCTCTCCGGTTACCTTGCAAACAAGTATGCCCAGGACAAGCCACTGAGCCTGGCTGCCAGGCTTGTGTTCGAACAGAGTTACTCGGGCGTTGATGGTGACAGCGCCTCCAGCACGGAGTTGTACGCACTGCTCTCCGCACTCGCCCGTATCCCGATAAAGCAGTCGATCGCGGTCACAGGTTCCGTGAACCAGAACGGAGTGGTCCAGGCGATAGGCGGCGTAAACGAGAAAATTGAGGGATTCTTCGAGATCTGCAGGACTCTTGGACTGAACGGCGACCAGGGGGTCATGATCCCGGCATCAAATGTGCAGAATCTCATGCTGAAAGAGGAGATCATAGAAGCGGCGGAGAGTGGCAAATTCCGGATCTATCCTGTGAAGACGATCGACGAGGGGATCGAAGTTCTCACCGGGATGCGAGCAGGGGAGAGAGGCCCCGACGGGAGCTTCGAAGAAGGGTCTGTCAACTATCGGGTGGACAACCGGCTGCGTGAGATGGCGGAACGGTTCAGGGAGTATCGCGAAGGCTCTCCCTGATTCCTTTTTGGAGATAGAGAACCAGGGCATATTCACCTCGGGATCATCGCTCATGGTCGCCACGGGTGGCGGATCCTTTGCCGGATCCCTCCATGTGAAAACGCAGGATCTCTCCCTCAAGACCCGCCGGCTCCACATACGGGTATCTTTTATGGGATTCCGTAGTATCTCATTCACAGGCAATGGTACACGAAGGAGATGAATCCTGACCACTCTCGATGAATTCCTGGAACCTCTGCGAAAAGGTGTCTGGGAGGTAGCGGTTCCGAAGGAAGATGTCACAGAGCCGCTTGGCCAGGGATGGGAGCGCTCGGTGTTGAACATCCCCTCACCCGGGACAATTGCCAGTTACCGCAAGGGCCTCTACCATGCCCATGAGACCACCACGGAATGGCGTGTCCACCTGGACCGGCGTGACCCGAAGGTGCACCCGGTATGGCACCTCATCGACGATGCCCCCCTCCTTCTGATGATAGGAGGGACGTTTCGGGCTCTTTTCATGGATGTCCGTGCCCGCAATACGAAAGAGGAACTGGACGAGCAGAAGACCACCTGGAGAATGCTTCTTCTGATGGGGTTTGCCCTGACTGTGACGGGCATCTTCATCGGACTGGACCCGTTCGCCTTCTTCGAAGGGATAGTGCTTATCGTGATTCCGCTCGTCGTGGTGGCGGCCGGCGCCTCAATTCTCATCCGCGGATCACTCTTTGGCAGAAGAAGTGGGGCAACGTGGAGCCGGATACTCCTGGGGGTGGGGATCATTGCAATCGGTGCCAGTCTCATGCTCCTGCCAGGGGAGTTGACTGCCGGCTTGATCTTCCTCCTTCTCGCCTCATGGACTTTTTCAAGTGGCATCGTCTCGATAAAGAGACTTTCCCGTGGGAGGGGCGGTGTCCCGGAAGGATTTTTCAGGATTCTCGGGATCGGCATACTCTCTCTGCTACTCGCCGGTGCCATACTCTTCGCTCCCGATGCCATCATCACGATTCTTGTCGAGATCGTTGCGTTAATCATCATTTTACTGGGGCTTGTGCTCATTGGAGACGGGCTTTTCCTCAAACGACGAATGCAGCGGGGTGATGCCGGTGCGTGATCTTTTCCTGGAAGAGAGATGGAAGGAATCGGGATTCACTTTTCACCGGTGCATGTAACGCATCCCGACAGGATACCGGGTATGTCAGGTCATCGCCGTCATACATCGGCACGGCGGCGTGTACCTGCATAACGGGATATTCCCCAATCCCTGGGTTTTCAGGATCGCCGCAACAGGTATCTTTTTGTTCCGTTCAACATGGCCTGTGATGACTTCTGATCACGATCAACTCACGTCGTTTCCATTGCAGCGTCTGAACCCTGCCCGGGGGACGGACAGCTCAAAACATGCCCCCTCGCCTTCTATGCCGATCTCCCTGATTCCAATGCCGGTGATATCAAGGATCTCCCGTGCCAAGAAAAGACCAAAACGCGTATTTTTTCCAAATCCTCGTTTGAATATCTCTTCTTTCTTTTCGTGGGCGATACCAGATCCATTATCAGATACCCGTACTGCAAGGCCGTACGGATTCTCATCGGCCTGTATGGAGATCCTGGTCACGTTCTGTCCATGGACGAGAGAATTGTGGATAAGATTGTAGAAGACCTTCTCAAGGAGCGGATCGGCATAGATCTCGACCTCGGGAAGATCAAGATCAAGATCGATATGTGAAAGATCGAACTGATCAAGCGTTCTCGCTATTATCCGGTCCAGTGCCTGCCATGTGGGGGAATCAATCCCGATATCCTGGTACTCGCGTGTAAACTCGATATGTCGCCTGATTATGGACGTACTTGTATCGATCTTGTCAAGGAACTCCATTCTCTCCCCGGAAGAGAGAGCCTCCTCATGAAGCAGGGCAGCCGCACCCATCAGGACGGTGATCTGGTTGAGAATATCATGCCTCGTAATATTCGAGAGCAGGTTCAGCTTCTTGTTTGTCTGGGAGAGGGCCTCCTCGGCCACAATTCTCTCTGTAATGTCCTCGAGAGTCTCTGCAACGCCGATGTTGTGTCCATCGGAGCCCCTGATAATTGCTGCGGTAAAATAGAGCCAGCGGCCGTTCTCTCCAATATACGGGAAGAAATCCGTCACCTCGTACGCATCGGGAATGAGCTTGGACGGGGCCCATTTCCCGCTGTACAACTCCTCGATGTCACCAATCCGGTTGTCGGCCAGGAGATCTGCAAGGCAATCCCTTTCTGTCCTGTAAAATGCCCTCCAATGCTGCCGGGTACCGATCACCGCATCTGCAGGTATCCCTGAGAGCTCTGCCAGCGCCCGGTTCCAGATGGTAATCCGATGGTCGTTGTCAATTACAAAACTGGGGATGGGAAAACTGTCTATTGTCGCCCTGGTATCCGCTTCCCTGTTCCATACCTCCGTCCCCTTCCTACCCGACATGTCGGTGGCGATACTCAAAATGACTTTTTTCCCACCCCAGTCGGCATACTTCGCCTTCACAAGGAGCGGCACTACCGAGCCATCCTTCCGGATATGCTCCACCTCGAAGGATGTCTCGCCCTTTTCCTCGAGAATCCGCATCCTTTCGGCAATCTTTTCTCTCGTACCGGGTGCATCGAGAGAATGGAGGTTCAATGAAAGGTACTCTTCACGGCTGTATCCATGAATGTCGATAGCCTTCTGGTTCACATAGAGGAAATTGCCATCAAAATCATGGACGCTGATGGCCTCCGGGGCATTATCAAGCAGTTGCACCAGGATCTTCCGGTAATCGTCCTTCTGCCTTGTCGGGCCGATATCTACAACGACCCCCCGGAATCCGGCATTCCGGTTCTCTTTGAATATAGGAGAGGCATAAATAAGAGAGGGGAAGGTACTCCCGTCCCTGCGAACCATCGTGTATTCCTGATGGGTAACCGGTTCTCCCCGTACCAGGCGATACATATTCTCCTTGAGCCGGTGATGCTGTGAAGGGTCGATGGCATCCAGCACATTGATCCCGCTGTAGAGATCGGCAGGTGTATACCCCATGAGCCTGAAGGCAGGCTCGTTGACAAACGTGAGATTCAGGTCCACGTCGCACTCAAAGACGATCTGGGGGAGAAGCCGCGCCAGCTCCCGGAACCGTATCTCGCTCTCACGGAGAGCCTGCTCGGTCCTTCTCCTCTCAATTGCCTGCTTGACCTTGTGTTCCAGCTCGACAAACTGCGGTTTTGCATCCGCCCCCTTCTGGAGGTAAAAATCAGCTCCCTCATTTAATGCCTGGATGACAATTTCCTCACGACTCCTGCCGGTAAAGATGATGAAAGGGATAGAATCGCCTGATTTACGCAGTCTTTTTAAAAGTTCGATCCCGTTCATGGCAGGCATCTGGTAATCGGATATGATGGCATCGTACTTCTTCGCATGGAGCATCTTCAGAGCCTGTTTCGCAGAAGAAGAAGTATCTACCTGGAGATCGCCGGACCGCTTGAGGTAGGGCCCTGCAATGTCGAGGAATGCGGGTTCGTCATCGACGTAGAGTATTGAATACACGATCTGTTTCTATTCTCTTGTTTCGGGCAGGATGTAATTAAATATTAGTCTAAATGCAGCAGTGCAATGGTTCATCGTGAGGATGAACTCACCGTTACCAGGCTCTTTTTCAGACACACTCTCCAGGATGATCCTTCCGGGTCGGGCACTCCCGAAACAGTGCCATGCAGGAATCCTGCCAACAGGTCTTTTGCCAATCCATCCTGCCCTGATCAGCAGCTGATATCTGTCCCGATATCGATCTTCGTCGCCAGTCTCGCATATTTTTCCGGGTTTTCCTCGAATTTTTTCCGGCAGAAGTCGGAACAGAAGTAATAATCTGTTCCTCTGTACGTGGAACTGAACCGGGCAGTCTCTTCATCCACATCCACATAGCATACAGGGTCCATCGCCATACTGAACTGCACCTCGATCCATGATATATAGTGGGTATTATAAAATCTTTTCAGGAGATATACGGATCTCTGATGATAATGGTGCACTGTGAAGACACCTTGTTGGCACCAGGGAGTCGCGGAAAATGTCTCACCATTTCCCTGTCAATTCTTCTGCAGCATTCCAGAGCCGCTCCTGCACCTGGCTCTCATAGGTCAGATCCGATGAACGAACCGGCGATGGACTTTCCTCGAAATACATGCCGGAATAGTTGGATGCATCGGGAGAGAGGGCAAGAAAAACAGGAATTTTTGCACCATGCGCGGGAGATTTCCCACGGATGGAAGGAAACCCCTCCCGAAGCATCTTTGTCGCGATTACCCCCGGATGCAGGCAGTTTGCCGTGACTCCGGTGCCGCTGATCCTTTCGGCAAGCGAGTATGTGAATGTGATATCGGCCAGTTTAGATTGTGCATAGGCCTCGAACGCATCGTACTGTCTCTCGCCCTGCAGGTTGTCCCATTCGATCCGTCTCACGTCGCGATGGGCGATCGAGGCCATGTTCACCACCCTCGAAGGGGCACTTTTCCGCAGCAGTGGCAACAACAGGCGGGTAAGAAGGAATGGTGAGAGGTAGTTGACCGCAAATGTCGTCTCTATCCCGTCTTCCGTAAGCCTGTGCCGCAATTCATAGGTCCCTGCATTGTTGATGAGCACATCAAGGCGATCATATGCTGATACGATCTCTTCGGCAAGCCTCCGGACGTTTGACAGGCTGGAGAGATCAGATACCAGGAGGTCCAGTTCCGTATTCCAACTGATATTTTTTGTCTCTCTCTGTACCTTCTCACCCTTTTCCCGGTCGCGGCCATGGAGAATTACGTGGGCACCGGCGAGAGCAAGTTCCCTGGCTGTGGCCCTGCCGATCCCGTCGGTCGATCCGGTGACCAGGATGATCGGTTGCGTCATTATACAGGAGATGTGTGACAGAGGGGAATGAAGGTTTTGGGTGGCGGGCGTTTTACCGGAATACTAAAAAACTTCCGATCAAAGGTAGGTACATGGAATTCGACCGCCGTGTTCTGGACGCTTTTCCCGGCATCTGTGTCGCAGAGGGGACTATAACAGACGTTCATATCAAAAAAGAGAACCAGGGACTACAAGCGCTGAAGGTCGAGGTGGCCAAAGAGATTCAATCACGCTATTCGCTTGAAAGTGTGCGTAACGAGCCTGTATTCAGGGCTTACCGTGATTTTTTCTGGAGCGTGGGGGTTGACCCCACAAAGACCCGCCCCGCCTCCGAAGCCCTCGTCAGGAGGATCCTTTCAGGGGGTGTCCTCCCCCGGATAAACACCGCCGTCGATTCGTACAACCTGGCATCAGCCGTAAGCGGCATCCCAATCGCCGCCTTTGACAGGGATATGGTAAAAGGAGACCTTTTCATGCGGTTTGCTGACGAAGGGGAGGAATTTATCGGGATAGGAATGAAAAAACCCGTCATTCTCGCGAAAAACCAGGTCATTCTTCTCGATTCGGAACAGATTGTTGCCATATATCCTTACCGGGATTCGGACTCGACAAAAGTGAGACCTGATACAAAGACCCTTCACATCGTCACCTGCGGGGTGCCAAAGATTGAGCGCGAAGTTGTCCTGAAAGCATATGAGACATGTGCCGGGTTCCTGCGAGAACATGCTGGTGGCCTGCCGTCCATGGCGGAAATATCGCCATGACCGGTTTTTAAAAACACTTCACCTATACGTTATCCCGAAAAAAATCTACACCCTGGCACATGTTCCGTTTCGGCCCTTGAGATCGACCATTGCAACGCGGACCGTCATGGGTACTCCATCAATCACGGTGAAATCCACCGCCGTATTGTAGCTGTCTTCGGTGAAGACATCTCCATTCCAGTGGATAAGGTTGAATGGCAATGCACTTGCCTGGGAGCGAAGGCGAATCATGTCTTTCCAACCATCAACCAGCTGGATCACCGTACAGAGGTCAAAAGGTAGCGAAAAGATCCAAAAAATTATGAAGTTGCCGGGTTTGCAACACGGCCCATGAATAGGATGTTTCCTGTCTCGTCATCCTGGATGAGGAAGATGAACGGATGATCAGCACGGAATACCGGCACCGGTTCAAAGGGTATGTAAGCCGTCAATTCCATCACAACGGCTGTCGCAGCTGCGGCCTCGGTGCCTTCCTCGTTGACCTCTACGAATGCCTGGTGGATGACATCGCTGATGAGGAGACCCCCGGTCCCGTCCATACCGGAGAGATCAGCCTGTGGAGAGAACGCCGTCGGCATTCCCATGCTGCTTAAGGCTTCGGCGAGGGAATATTTTGTCTCCATTGTGAACCTGGGAAAGTAGACCTCGACCTGTTTTGATACAAGAGAACTCCTGATGTTTTCCAGGGTATCGACGTCAAGGAACTCCTGGACCGCTTCAAGGTCACCGTCTTTTGGCAGGATGACTATCATCGAGAGCGTATGTTCATCGTCTGATGAATACGGCATCGAAAGCGCCTGGAGTCTGTCGGTCTCGCCATAGCCGTATATCGCATCCTCGTCCGTCCGCTGCATCATCGGGACCTGCACGATCTCCCCGCTTCCGGTCCTGAAACTGTCATCGGTCGTCTTCTCCGGATCAAACTGCTTAACCCACGTGCCCTTGAAGTAGATGGCATTGGTGATCACGAGTCGGGTATCGGGATTGATCACCCCTGGGGGGATGAGATCCTGGATACGGTCTTCGGTCTGCTCCTCCACCCAGTCGTTTATCGTTGTCCGCGACTCCTCGGGATGACCGACGAAGTCGAGGTTCGACGTCTTCGCATCGTAATACTGTTCAGCCGTGGATAAGTATTCGGGAAGGAAGGGATAGGTCTGCTCCGCCCAGATGGCATTTGCCGTCCTGATGATATAGCCGGAGGCTCCCCTGTTGATAAATGCCATAACTGATGCGTATCCCTCCCTCATCACTGTTGCATCTTCCGGAAAGTGGAAGACCAACCAGATCTCATTCGCGGTCTGGCCCCGTGCCCCTTCGCCTGTTATGGCGAGCGCCGCTGATATGGAGAAGGGCGAGAAGAATATGTTCTCTCCGGCGTTGCCGGGATCACCGGCAAGCAGGTGGTACATATCGAAGGCGAACCGGTTGTTCGCCTCCACCACGCTCATGGGATCTCCCACTGCCGTCGTGTGATTAACGGGCGGTGCAGGTTCAGGCACGCCCCGCGGTATCCGGTTGTATGCTGATAACTGGCTGATTCTGCTCCGGGTCTGGTAGGCATCCCTTACCGCGAGAATCTCTTCGACATCCCAGGACATGAGCGCCGATGCGGTCGTTGGTACCGTTGTGACGGCAGGTTCTGCCGGATCGCCACCTGTGGGCTCCCAGCTGTCTGAATTGGCTGAATTGCCCGTCATTCCACTGATAGCCGATGATCTCGAGTATTCCCCCGACACAGAATCAATAATTGCCGATCTCTGTTCCTGGGAGATTTCCGGAGCAAAACCGGCAAGCTGTGTCTGCGGGGTGTCCCATCCTGCAGAAGGTATGTCAAATCCTGCTGCCGGTGCTGCGAATAAGCCAAGAAAGGCGCATATACAGAGGAGAGCGCCTGTTCTTCTCGTGAATAATCCTGATTTCATCTCGAAAATCCCCGTATTTTCTCACATGTAATGCCGAGATCAATGTGAGACTTTATATATATTTTGAACCTGCGGGTTATAAGCGGGCCAGGCGCTGATTTTTGGGATATGCGAAAAAAATGGAGTTGTCTCCTCCACGCTTTTTGCAACCCGGCCCAGGCTTCCTCACCAGGTTTATGCTCCTCCCGGATCCGCCACCCGGCCCATGAAGAGGATGTTTCCGGTCTCATCGTCCTGGACGAGGAAGATGAACGGGTGGTCAGCCCTGAAGAACGGAATCTCCTCTGCAGGGGCAGCTGATTTTTGCATTATGACAGCCGTAGCTGCTGCAGCCTCGGTGCCTTCCTCGTTCACCTCGACAAACGCCTGGTGGATGACATTGCTGATGAACAGACCCCCGATCCCGTCCATACCGGAGAAGTCCGCTCCACCGGTGAACGCGGTCGGCATGCCCATCCGTGCGAGCGTATCGGGAAGGAAGTACCTGGTCTCCATGGTAAACTTCGGGAAGTACACCCTGACCTGACGCGATTCGAGAGACTGCCTGAGGTTTTCAAATTTGTCGAGATCAAGAGACTCTTCGACTGCTGCCAGATCGTTATCTCCGGGCAGGATGACTATCATCGAGAGCGTTTTATTGTCGTCCGATGCATACGGCATCGAGAGCACCTGGAGACTATCGGTCTCGGCATAGCCAAATATCGCATCCTCATCAGTCCGCTGCATCATCGGTACCTGCACGACCTCTCCGCTTCCGGTCGTGAAATCTTCATAGGTCGTCTTTTCGGGGTCGAACTGCTTTACCCAGGTCCCTTTGAAGTAGATTGCGTTCGTGATGACCAGCGTGGTGTCGGGATCGATCTCTCCGGGGGGAATGAGATCCTCTATCCGGTTCTCGGTCTCCTCCCCGACCCAGTCATTGATCATGACCCGCGACTCCTCGGGATGACCGACGAAGTCGAGGTTCGACGTCTTCGCATCGTAGTACCGCCCGGCAGTGGATATGTATCCGGGAAGGAAGGGATAGGTCTGCTCCGCCCAGAGAGCATTTGCTGTCTTGAGGATATAGCCGGAGGCTCCCCTGTTGATGAATGCCATAACTGATGCGTACCCCTCTCTCTGCACCGATGCATCCTCCGGGAAGTGGAAGACCGACCGGATCTCCTCTGCGGTCCGGCCTCGTGCACCTTCGCTCGTTATTGCCAGGGCGGTGGAGATTGAGAACGGCGAGAAGAATATATTCTCTCCGGCATTAACCGGGTTATCAGCAAGTTGATCGTACAGATCGAAGCAAAAACGATTGTTCGCCTCGACGATGAATTCTCCACTATCTGAAAGGGAGACGGCCGGAGTACCCTCATCACCTGGTGATCCGGGCTGTCCCGGACCTGATTCAGGGGCGACGCACCCGGCAAGAAGAATCGCGGCTGTCGCCAGCGCGGCCACAGTCAGAATGATCAAATTCACATGCTTCATGGGTGAGTGATAGGCGCGTTGATTTGTTAAACATGGCGTTGACTGCGGGTTTTTTCGAAGTTATCCCTGTAATGGAGACACGTATGATTGAAAAACCGGAATTGCCAGGGTGTCCGGACAGAAGAAGGGTATCCTTAAAGTAGAGGGAATCCTGGTATCTGGCGAAGTCATCATCTTCATCATTTCCCCTCCTCCAGTATCCTTAAAACCACTTCCCTGCCTAATACTACGTATATGACTCTTCTCGCTGCCAGGAATGCACTGCATGCTTTCCTCGAGGAGGATTATCCACGGGGATTCGGCAAGAAGCTCTTCCGGTCCTTCATGTATGCCCTGATCTCGGTCAACATCCTGTTAATCGTCCTCGAGACCGCTCCGGATATAACACCGGCGACTGCCGGCATCTCCACGACCATCTACTTCTTCTCGATATGCATCTTTATCGTCCTCTACATCCTCCGGCTCTGGGTATGCGTGGAGGACTCCCGGTTTGCCAAACCCCTCACCGGAAGACTCCGGTACATGGTCACCCCCTATGCAGTGGTAGACCTCCTCGTGCTCATCGCCTTTACAACCCCCGTATCCTTCATGAGGGATCCGCTGGTCTATGAAGTAATCCGGTTTCTCAGGCTCTCGATTATCCTGAAACTCATCCGCTACTCGGATTCATTGCGGACCATGACACGGATATTCATCTCCAAGCGAAAACCTCTGGGAATGGCGCTCTATATGCTCCTTTTCCTGCTGCTTATCACCTCAACAATGATGTTTCTTGTCGAGCACGCAGCCCAGCCGGACAAGTTCTCCAGCGTTGCTGAATCCATGTGGTGGGGGATAGAGACCCTGACAACTCTCGGCTACGGGGATATCGTCCCGGTCACACCGGCAGGAAAACTCCTCGGGGGGTTCGTAGCCCTGCTCGGCATAGGGATGTTTGCGATTCCTGCCGGTATCCTCGCCTCCGGGTTTTACGAGGAATACGCGAGGGTGGAGAGAAAAGTTGCAAATCGAGACCAAAGATTGGCTGGAGACGAGGAGACGGAGGGCCAGAGTGTTTGCCCCACGTGTGGGCATCCGATGAACAGGTGAGGTCAGATATAGCTCTCCCGCGGGTCAGGAGTGATTAAAAAAAGGTGTAGATGTGTGGATTTTATGCCTTTCCAAACCAGGCCTTGACATTCGGGCGGAAGAGGTAATACAGGATGACAGCCGCGATGATGATGTCCAGGAGTGCTCCGGCACCGGTTGAGAAGAGGGAGAACAAGCCCATGATGATGGATATGATCGAAAATATCACTCCGACAGTCCATACCCATGGCCAGCCCTTGAAACATCCCACTCCTAGGACAAGGTAGACAAGCCCGATTATCAGGCCTGCGGCTCCGATGAACAGCCCGAATACTCCTGCGACGACGGATCCCAGTACTACAATCCCCAGACCGGTGACAAGTGCGAGGATTCCACCGATAATCCAGAGAATCCCGATGATTGTTACTCCCAATGGCCTTTCAGTCATGGTTAAGGGATTATCGTTGGTGCTAATAAGGATTTTTGCGGAACGCGCCAGGAAAAATGTCAGGGGATGATCCTGATTGGGTTGTCACGCGTTTGAACCAGGAATGCCTCATGGAAAAAGAATCTCTTCAGCTATCTGATGTCCCCTTTGCTTTGATGTTTCATTCTCTGCAAACCCAGGCCCTTGTCTGGGGCAAAAAGAGGCAATACAGGATGATTACAGAGACGATGATCTGGAGTATGGCTCCGGTGCCGGTTGAGAGCATGCTGATTATTGCAGCAATTATAGAGACTATTGACACCGCCGCTCCCATGGTCAACACCCACGAACGTGCCCTGAAGAAGCCGATGCCGAGTGCGATGTGAGCCAACCCGAACACGATAAAAATAATCCCCATGAAGATTGCCAGCAATCCGGAATGCGGGGGACCGAGTATGAGAACGACAAGCCCGCCAGTCAATACGAGCAGCCCCCACACGAGCCAGAGAGATACAAGAAAAACGACTGCTGGAGGTCTTTTTCTCATGCACAACAATCACTGTGCAGGGGGAAGATATTTTCGCGAGGCAGCCTGAAGGCCGGAAGACGGCAGATAACCCGGGTTGTATCGGATCAAGAGCGGTGTTTCCATTTTGTATCCTGGTCACTGCTTTTTTAGGTATACCAAAATATTTATACCTGGCCAATTAATATTTAGGTAAGCCAAAATTTTTGATGCTCATGGAAGTTCCACTCACCAGTCTTGCAATCAACCAGACAGCAATCGTCAGGCACTTTATCGGCGGTCACCATTTCCAGCACAAACTGAGAATGATGGGGATACGGGAAGGAAAAGTGGTAAAACTGCTTGCTTCACAACCCCTCATGGGCCCCATCGTCATAGAGATTGACCGGAGGGAACTGACAATCGGCAGGAGAATGGCAAAGCACATTATCGTGGAGACGGCCTGATGAAAAAGATCGGCCTGATGGGCAATCCGAATGTCGGAAAGAGCGTGGTCTTCTCCCGCCTTACAGGAGCACGGGTGATCTCTTCGAACTATCCCGGATCCACCGTTGACTTTGCAAAAGGCCGGATGCACATCAGGGGCCACGAAGCAGAGATCATAGATGCTCCCGGGACATACTCCCTCCAGGCTTCCAACAAGGCCGAGGAAGTGGCGGCACGGGTGCTTGACCAGGCCGATCTCGTCATCAACGTGGTCGATGCAACCAACCTGGAACGGAACCTGTTTTTGACACTTGAGCTCATCGAGACCGGAAAACCGGTGGTAGTCGCCCTCAACATATGGGATGAAGCGGTGCGCAGTGGGATAGAGATTGACTACCCGGCGCTTGAAGAGGACCTTGGAGTTCCTGTGATCCCCGTCGTTGCATTGAGCGGCGAGGGGATCAGGGAGCTTGTGAACCGCCTGGGCGAAGTTTCATCCGGGCCTGCCCGGCCCCGGGTTTCCGACGAAGAGAAATGGACCCGGATTGGCTCCGTTACAAGAGAGATCCAGACCATCCGGCACAGGCATCCCACGTTCAGGGACAGGATCTCTCTTGCCTCTATCGTGCCGATTACCGGGGTCCCCATAGCAATCGGCATAATTCTCCTCGCTTTTTTCACCGTGCGGATTATCGGGGAGACGATGATCCAGTTCATCTTCGATCCAATCTTTGATCTCTATCTTCCCTATGTCACGGCTCTTGGCAACTGGCTTGGGCCAGGCATCCTCCAGGAGGTATTGATCGGACGGCTGATTGATGGCGAGATCGATTATGTCCAGTCACTGGGAATTCTCACAACAGGTCTCTACGTCCCGCTCGGCATGGTCCTGCCGTATATTATCTCGTTCTACTTCACCCTCTCGATCCTCGAAGACTCCGGCTACCTGCCACGGCTCGCAACGCTCGCAGACAGCGTCTTTCACCGCCTCGGGATGCATGGCTATGGGATCGTCCCGCTGTTTCTCGGCATGGGCTGCAACGTGCCGGGGGCCCTTGCGACCCGCTGTCTTGAGACCTGGAAACAGCGGTTTATTTCCGCAACACTCCTCGCAATCGCTGTCCCGTGCATGGCGCAGCTCGCGATGATCTTTGGTGTACTCGGCCCGTTCGGCCTGTATTACATCATCATGGTCATTGCAACCCTCTTTATCGTCTATATAGCCGCAGGACTGGTACTTGCCAGGTTCGTAAAAGGCGAGAGCTACGAGATATGCCTGGAGATCCCGCCCTACCGGATGCCTGACCCGGGAATTATAGCAAAGAAGACCTGGATGCGGGTCCGGGGATTCCTTGGTGAAGCGATACCGTACCTCTTTGCAGGGATCCTGCTCGTGAATATCCTCTATGCCACCGGGTTTCTGGATTGGATCGGTAATCTTTTGGCCCCGGTGACCGCCGGACTTTTTGGATTGCCAAAAGAGGCGACGATCGCTCTCCTGATGGGATTTTTAAGAAAGGATCTGGCCGTAGGGATGCTCATCCCGCTGGGAATGGACCCGCTGCAGCTGGTCATCGCCGTAACCGTACTGACCATCTACTTTCCCTGCGTGGCAACGTTTGCAGTGCTGGTCCGGGAACTGGGAAGTATCGATATGCTGAAATCGACGGCTGTCATGGTCGCAACCGCACTCATCGTAGGAACGGCAATGAGGGTTATCCTTCTTGGGGTCTGAAGGTGAAGAGACGTGCGCAGGAAGACGATTGAAGAATATATCGAGTTGATCTATGAGCTGGAAGAGCAGGGCGGGCAGGCCCAGACGGGAGCAATTGCCGAGGAGATGAATATCACTCCGCCATCGGTTACCGAGATGCTGCAGAAGCTCGAGAAAGAAGGATATGTTCATTACAAGTCGTACTCGGGCGCGACACTCACAGAAAAGGGAAGAAGACTTGCTCATAGACTTGCGAAAAGGCACGAGACAATCACGGAATTTTTTGAGATGATCGGAGTCGACCATGACCAGGCACAGATCGATGCATGCCAGATCGAGCATCACATAAGCGAGAGGTCTTTTCAGCACCTGGAAAAGTATGTCAGGTCCATGCAGGAAAAACCTCGAAAGAACGGGGATGACTGAAAAGCGCCTGATATTCCAATCATTCAGTGGGATTTTTCCTGCCAAAAAACCGATATACCTCCCTTTCCAGCCTGATATTTCAGCCATTCCACCGTTTTTGATCCGTCTCACTACTCGATCAACCGTTTATCCGGAATGCCCGAAAAATCCGTGGTTTTAACATTCACAGTATCGAATAATTTGTGATGGTAGCAGAACCGAATATTCCAAAACACGGGAGACGGGAACATCAATACGTTTCAGGAGAGGAGGCGTAATGATCCGATCCTATTGATAAATATCTCCAACTCTGCCCCGCGGCAGAGAACCACCCGCTATAACCTATGATCACCAATGATATGATTGTCGTATGCCAGCCGATAGAATCGCAATCGGAAGATTCTCCAGTCTGACCCACCTTTCACAGAAAGCACTGCGGTTGTACGATGCCAGGGGCATCCTCGTTCCCATAGTAAAGGACCGGTTCACCGGTTACCGCTACTATTCTGTCAGCCAGATCGAGACCGCACTCGAGATCAAGACGCTCTCGGACCTCTCGGGTTCGGCCTCTCCGAGATCTCGGAGATTAGGTCCGCCCTCGATGAAGGGAACGAGGAGATGA
>DAWO01000108.1 GCA_002509485.1 Methanolinea sp. UBA477 | reverse complement strand
CCCGGCCGGGGCGTGGATCTTTTCTGCAGTCGTCCGCAGAATAAGCTGCAACTGCATCATATGCGTGACAATGCCCGCATGGTTTATGGAGTGATTGACTGTTTTTCTGTGCAGCAGGTCAGGCCGTTTTTCATGAGGCTTTTACAAGCCACTGGTTTACGGCAAGAATGCTGATACTTTTACCCCGACCCGGGCAAGGGATCTTTGCTGGCATACGTTCTTATGGTACCTTTCCAGTAGTGGTACACATGGTCGAGAGACAGGTCCCATACTGCGCAAACGGGCATGACGGAATTCCGATGCTGCTCACAAAAAGCGGTGAGGCAAACGAATTCTACCAGTGTCCCACGTGCATGAGGCGGCTGAAGCTGTCATATTCGGATGATTCATTGAGGATCAAGGAACTTGAGCCCTGACCGAGATGGAAGATCGAAGGTCAAGGACCACCGGATACGTAGATCCTGGGGTTCTTTTGGCTTGACGCTGACATACCATGGGAGAGGTAACCATGTGCAAACCCGGGATCGATCCCCGGAACTCCCGGTTTCGTTTTTCCTAAAAAAGAGGGGATGACGTCTCCCCACAATAACTGTCAGGGAGACCCTGGTGTATTCTATCTCTTCTTCATTCCTGCGAATGCAAGAAACGCAAGGGAAAGAAGAACAACTGGTATGCCAGCACCCGCTTTTGTCGGGAAAGTGGTCGGCTGTGGCTGCAGCGTTGCTTCAACCGGCGTCACCTGCCCGGAGTTCACCTGGACGGTCGCCTGCCAGGGAGTATACCCCGCCATCTGGATTTTCACCACTCTTGATCCCGCCGCAACCGACGGGACGGTGACCGGGGTTATCCCGTAGTATATGTTATCTATGTAGACCTCCGCTCCGGCAGGTTGGGAGCTGATGGAGATAGTTCCGGTCCCGGGGGCCGCTGTCGGGGAAGACGTGGGTGATACAGACAGCGTCCGGCTCACGGTCGTGGTCTTCCCGTCCTCGACATAGACGCTCCCGGTCCAGTCCTGGAACCCTGAAAGCGAGAGCCGGACCTGGTGATACCCGATCGAGAGACTGCCTGCGATCTGGGGGGCAGTGCCGTAATATCTCCCGTCGACGTAGACATCCGCTCCCTGTGGGGTGGAAACCGCATAAATCGAACCAGTTCCCGGCGAGACCTGGGAGAGGCTGGCAGACACCGCGGTTGTCCTCCCTGCCGATACGCTGACGGTACTGCTCCAGGTCTGGTACCCGGACCTGGTCACCCGGACGGTATGCGAACCTGGATAGACATCGTGGAATGTGCAGGGGGTTGTCTGGGAGTTTGCTCCGTCAAGTGTCGCGGTTGCCTGGGAAGGCGACGACTCCACGTAGATACTCCCATAGGACTGCACGGGCTGCAGGTAGGCCGAGACATAGATGGTCTCGCCTTCGGCCGGGTTCCCCGAATAGCTGTTCGACCAGGTCTGGTACCCGGAGAGGGAGATACGTATGGTGTGCCCGGGAGTGCCGGTTGAGGGGACGGTCACGGTGACCGGGGTGGTGCCCTTGTATGTACCATCAATGTAAACGGTTGCTCCTGACGGCGAGGATGTTATCGAGTAATATCCCTTCCCCCCGCCGATCGGAGTGGTGGGTTCTATGTATACAAAGTTGGCATTGATGTGAATGGTCTCGCCTTCGAAGGGATTGCCGTAATAGGAATCCGTCCATGTCTGGTACCCGTCTTTTTCCACCCTGATTGTGTGATCAGGACTTCCGGTGGAGGAGACCGGTATGGTGACCGGTGTGATTCCTGCATACGAATCATCGAAATACACAGTGGCGCCAGACGGGCTCGAGCTGATCTGGAAGTAGCCGGTCCCTCCGCCAATATTGTCAGCAGCGGTATTCGCAACCAGCAACGACACTGCGATGAGCAGGCATACTGAGAGAATCGTTGGGAATTTCAAGAGAAAACACCTCTTTGGCTTCATATTACCATCTATCTGAATATATTTCAAACATGTGGTTCCTGCTGATTCTGATACAGGAGAGTATCTGTGCCTTGGATGATCCCTTGAGAGAATGGGATCCTGGAACGAAAGAAACCCCGAAAAACCGCGGAGATCAGCAGGAAATATCCAGGGTAATGGATTCTATCACATTTGGTCCGGCCCATGAGGAGTGTTACAATTGCATGGATGGCAAAACTGTCGCTTTTCCAGCATTGTTCATGGAATGTTTATAGGGAATGAAGTCCCCCCTGATACTTGTATTTATCTCCACTTGTTATAAAAGTTAATTTAAATAATTTAATATACTGTTTTGATTCAGAAGAAAATACTCTTTGTTTTCGGGGAATGATCTTCCTGTACGATACACTTCACAAAATTACCTGCGCTCGATAGTGCCTTCCCTGCCTGGGGAACTTCTCTTCCAAACATCTGCCAGCAATGGAACATCCCCGGGTATCTTTCAAATGTTACCGACACTCCTTCGATAGCTGCCTTCTCCACGAAACAAGATATGTCATCGAACAGGACTTCGTGCGTGCCGGCCTGGACAAGAAGGGGTGGGAACCCGGAGAGATCGGCATACATGGGAGAGGCCAGGGGATTGCAGGGGTTGGAGCCTGCAAGATATGTATCCCGGATGGCATGAAGGCGTTCGGGCGGTATCCAGTCAAAATCGCGGTTCCTTGCCACGGAATCTCCAGGAAACAGCATGTCAACGGCTGGCGACATTGCTATGACCCCCCCAGGAAGCGGCAGTCCCTCATCCCTGGCATACAGGGTCAATCCGAGCGCAAGCGTTCCACCAGCAGAGATTCCGACCGGAATTATCTGCCCCGCGTCATATCCCTCATCTACAAGGAACCGGTACCCGGCAACCGAATCCAAAAGAGCTGCAGGGAAATGGTGTTCGGGTGCGAGGCGGTAATCGACTGAGAATACGGTGGTTCCTGCGGCGCGGCCAAGAGCCGCGATGAGTCCCAGGTGATCGCGTGTTGAGCCGACGGTAAATCCGCCACCATGGAAGAATAGCAGGATGCCTCTGTCGCTTCCCTGTTGATCCCGTATAAAAAACCCGGAGAGGTCATCTCTGATGTTGACTTTATCCATTCGGGGAAGATCCCGTTCCTGTTATTGACAGTAGAAGCTTGAGAATTGTTCCCTCGCCTCCTCCGGGGAGACACCTGATCGGGGTGCATGCCCCTTCAGCCGACTGACAAAGTCTTCATCCGGCATATGCCTGGATTGTATTTGCCTGCCTCATACTTGATTCCTGCTGTGGATCAAATGGACGCCTTTTGGGGCAGGATCTCTTGCCCGGTTATAGAGCCGTTGACAGTGGATTCGATACAGGATCTCACAATCTCTCAGGGGATCTACGAAAAATCTGTCTTTCGTCTGCAATAATCCTGCATGAAAATTTTTTAGTTCCGCATTGCAGATAATCTGATAAAAATCTCGCTGAAATGCGGCGGATACTGAATAATCCCGGAAAACCGCAGTGGATCAGAAATCCGGATGCTATCTGCGTTTTTTTCGGCAACAGTGAAATAGGAGAAATAGTTGATCCTCCTCATCTCCGGATCATCTGCAAAGCTTTCCAGCTCCTCCTCTTCCATACCGCGTAATTTTTCATATTCAATGCTTTCGTATACCCCCCTCAAGAGGGAATAGCGGCAGACAACATATGTATCATCCTTTTCCAGGACCAGGATCCAGTGCAGCGGGTGGAATGTTGGAATAACCTTCTCATTCCCGAATTTATACCTCGCAATTCCCCATTTTACGAGATTCAACGCGATATATGCTGCAAATACCATGCCCCATGAAAAAATCCCTGCTATACCTGAAACTCCGGTAATGAGAAACAACAGGAAGATGCTGCTCACTCCCGTCAGAAAGAGGCTTGGACCCGGGAAAACCCCGAGTGTGTACTTCCTGTCCGAGAAGGGATGAAAGAGGGGTATTCCCGGGTATGCAAGATAATCGAGCCCGATATGCAGGAGCGATCCACCTGTAATTACTGCAAGGCCCAGGATCCAGAATTCCGGTCCCGCAGGAAGCGAAACAAACCCTGCGGTCTGCATGAGGCCGATCACCAGGAATCCAGTGATCGAGAGCAGGAACGCCCCCGGGATACTATGGGTGATACCCCCGTGAGAGAAGATGTACATGCGGGGCTCTCTCCGGAACAGGGGATGGAGAATGATATCCAGGTCCGGAAGGACAGTGCCGATTATGCCAAATCCAGCAAGCTGGCTTCCCAGGGGGTATGCAAGAAATAGTGCAGAGAATGCATGGGTGAGCGAATCCACTGGTAGAACTGTTTGTCACCCGCTATGATAAAGGATAAGGGAGATCAGGCCGACATCTCTTCACAGGAGAATCGACCGCACAGCTGGGAGAAAAGAGAGCCACCTCATCGGAAAAGGAGAATAATCCAGGTGGAAAATAGCATCCCGTCCCGGTTCCGGCCAGGTAACGGAGATCAGCATACAATGCCGCATAAGTACCCATTCCTCGTTTCAGTTCCCCACGGTGGAGTGGATGTTCCGGAAGAAGTCAGCGATGCAGTCGCCCTGGACCAGGACGCGATATCCTATTTCAGTGATCCCGGTACCCGGAACATATTTGGTCTTTCAGATTGTGCATGCGCCTACATTGATACACCCATATCACGCATGATCGTGGATCTGAACCGGCCGCCGTACCACCTTCCATCGAAGCGGTGGGACGGGGTGGTGAAGACGAGGACCTCGACCGGGATACCGGTCTACAAAGACGGGCATTTCCCTGAAATCACCCTGATCCACAGGCTGTTGTTGAGATACTATTTTCCCTACCATGCCATGCTGGACCGCCTCCTTGATGGTGGCCGCATTGTTATGGCGTTCGACTGCCATAGCATGCTTCCCTTCGCTCCTGGGGAGGGGCGCGGTTCCGGCCGGGAAAGGCCCCTTGTCTGCCTTGGAAACAATGGTGACAGTCTCGGTAACCCAAGGAAAGGCGCTCTTGCAACCTGTCCGGGGGCGGTGATACGGTCTCTCTCCGATGAATTCAGAACGCTCTATCCTGCTGATGGCGACGTGGCATTGAATACCCCATTCCGCGGTGGATTCATCTCGAATGCCCATTACTGGCACAGAGGCATTCCATGGGTCCAGATCGAATTGAACAGATCCCTGTATGAAGGCAGGAGCTGTGGGGCCCATGCAGAACTGCAGGATAACGTCAGGAGAGTCATTTCCGGTTTCTGGAAAAAGATACAGGAGAAAGAACTCCTCTAAAAAGCCTCTTCGCTGTTCTGTGTGGGGAGACTGAATCGGAGTTTTTCATCTACATAAAGACCCAGTCACTGGACCGCCGCCGTGGCGTCCTCACAGAAATCATACCCCATTGCTCAAATTTTGACTGTGAATCAGCCTCGCGGTATTTTTTCGGGCGGCGACGTGGCATCGCACATGGGGGTGTGGGGGAGGATAACCCCAAAAAATGTATCCGGTTCATCAATCCTGCCCACACCAGGGAGAAAAGAGCCTCTAAAAAAGATGCCATCTGCCATTATCGAGAGATCCCCCGTCTATGCAGGAAGATGAAAGAGGTTGAAACAGGAAGAAAAGGGGAAGTCCCATCTAAGCTGCTTTTTCACGGGTCTCGATGGCTGCAAGAGCCTCCTCCGGGGTCCCGATTGATACGATCTTTCCGCCCTTCATCAGGGCAACGCGGTCACAGATATCCCTCACAAAATCCATGTCATGGGAGACAAGGATGAATGTCTCCTCCATCTCCTCGCGTGCATTCAGGATTGACTGCCGGACATCCTTCTTTGTGATGGGATCCATCGTCCCGGTCGGCTCGTCGAGGATGACCATCCTGGGTTCACGGATGAGCACCTGTGCAAGGGCCACCCTGTGGCGTTCACCTTCAGAGAGCTCGGAGGGGTATTGCGAGAGGACCTTGTTACATTTATCTCCGTTGAATCCTGCCATCTTCAGGGTGATCATCGCCTTGTGCATGGCAAGTTCTTTTGGAAATTCCAGGCCGATAGCATCGGTGAGATTGTCCAGGACATTCCGGTGGGGATAGAGGTCGTATTCCTGGTGGAGGAGTCCGATGTAGCACTTGGCCCGACCCCTCTGGTCGATTCCCGGCTTGGTCATGTCGACCCACTCCTCACCGATCCTCACATTCATCTCTCCATCGGTCGGCTCAATAATCCCTGCCATGATCCGGGAGAGGGTCGTCTTGCCGGCACCGCTCTTTCCGATGATACCGAAGATCTCACCGGTCTTTACATCGAACGAGACGCCGTTTACGGCCCTGATCAGGCCCCTGTCGGGTGACATGTATCGCTTTGCAACGTCCCGTGCGACAATGAGGTTCTCACCGGGTTCACACTCGCTCTTTTCAAGTCCGTTCTCGTAATCCTTCAGGAAATGGTTCACTACTTCCCGGGGGGAGCCTATCTTCTCAATTCTTCCCTCGTCCAGGAGCAGCGCCATGTCAGCCATATCCTCTATCACGTTCGAAAAATGTGATGTGACCACGATGCCCATGCTGTTGTTCTCGGCGGCTTCCTTTAACATGCGGTGGACGACAAGGGCGGTTTCGGGATCGAGCGTCCCGGTCGGTTCATCGGCAAAGAGAACGAACGGCTCTTTTGCAAGTTGTCGTGCAAGCACTACCCGCTGTTTCTCTCCGCCAGAGAGGTCACGGGCTATGTGCATCATTCGATGCGAGAGCCTGACCTGGTCTATCAGTTCTGCTGCCCGGTTGATGGCTTTTTCCTGGGGATATTCAATATCATCGAGGGCATGGAGGACGTTTTCGATGACCCTGTCGTCACCATACAGGGCAAAAGTCCTCTGGAACATGATCGCGGTGTGCCGCATGATACGGCTCTTTCTCTCTTCATTCTCCGGCGCCCAGAAATCGATATCCTGCGCTTCCAACTGTGAATTACATGCCGGGCAGGGGTTGCCGGCAGCACTTCTCCTGGAGATGTATCCACATCTGGGGCATTCTGAAAGATGGTACAATATCGATCCGCTGGTCGGTGATTCATCGACGCCCCTCATGAGGTGCATGAGAACCGTCTTGCCCGAGCCGCTCCTCCCGATTATCCTCATAATATCTCCTTCCGGAATTTCGAATGAGATATTATCAAGCACTTTTACGCCATCAAACTCCTTTGAGAGGTTTTTCACTGTGATAAACGGATGTGTCATGGTATCCAATTCCAAAAATATTTGTTAATGCATAGAATCCCGAATCATTCGTGATAATGGGACGTGCAGTGCATCCACATGGGGCCCGGGCCATGGTGTGGTATAGCGGCCCCTGTGGTGTCTGCGTTTCATTGCATCTGAATCCGGTACATACGATGTGATCTGGGGCATCCGGGTCCTCTGTCTGATTAAATCACTTTCAGTAAAGGGGGCATAGCCTGTACCAGACGCCATAATTACTCATAAGAGCAAAATTATATAAAATTATGCTAATTACCAAAAATGAGTGATTAGATCTCCTGTTTTTTCCGGAACCTGGGGCAGTCCCTGGGGCACAGCCCTTTGCCGGCTCTCCTGCACCCGGCGATCTCTATGGATTTCCCGGTTATGATCGCGTCAGCGACTTTTTTCCTGGCTGCATGGATATCGCGCCAGACGGTTCGCCTCGACACTCCAAGAACCGAGGCAGCTTCCTCCTGCATAAGACCCTCCACATCGATGAGCTTGAGCAGTTCAACCTCCTCGGGCAGCAGGCGGATGACCATCCCTGCCTCATCAGGAAAACAATCAGGCGAATAACATCTATTCGTGACCGTCTGATCGATCTGGCGTGGAATCCGGGGCCTTCCACGGTGTGTTGTGTTGGGATCATTCACCTCTGACGCAGTCATTACTTCTATAATTTTCCCTGATTTGTAATGAGACTTGGTGTTCTCCCGCTCACATGGATATTTTTGATATTCTATCTTTCCCGGTTTTTGGTATTCCTGTTCTGGCCCGAACATTGAACAGGAAAGAATGGTAGGAATGGTATTTCAAGAGCGAGGAAAAATACCAGGCATTCTCCCTCATTTCCCCGGGACGACCGTTATGGTGGCCGTCTCAGATGCTATGTTGATATTTTCTGCAGATTCGAATGCCTCCAGTATGAGCCTGGAGAGCCTGTCTTTCAGTATTCTCCTGTTTCGGGTATCGGTCACGTACCGGACCTCGAGCGTTATCCAGTTATCAGTCAGGGTAACATACACAGCAGGCTCAGTCTCTCTTCTCGGGAGATAAAATCGCTCGCCGAGCCTTTCTATATCGTGCTGCGCTTCTTTTGTAAGTGCGTCGGTCTCTTTGTCGACGATGTCCATGATGATGGATACTGCTGTCCGCCAGTCGCTTTCGTACGTAATGGGGATGAAGAGTTCGTCCCAGATGAACGAGTGATCCCGGGTGTAATTTATCGCCACCTTGGAGAGGACAAAGCCGTTTGGAATGGAGACCATTCTTCCACTCGCCTGGTCGCCCTGAACCCACCCCTTGATCTCCATCAGTGTGGTGCTCATGATGCCCACATCCATCACATCCCCAAAATTACCTTCTATCTCGACGCGATCCCCGACCCGTATGAGGCCGGTCGCCGTGATGTACATTCCCCCGACAAAATTCTTGAAGACGTCCTGGAGTGCAAATGCGATACCTGCACCGATTATGCTGTACGTGACCAGGAGGGAGGTCGGGTCTTCCACCCAGATACTGATGGTGACCGCGATAAAAATGACAATGGAGAGGATGTAAAAGAGTTTACTCAGGGTATACCGCGTTTTCTGGTCAGATATGCGGGAAGAGAACAATTTCGGGACGAGAATCTCGAATAGAAAGTATACCACAAAGAGAGTAATAAGGGTCAGTAACAGGTTCTTCAAATATATGTGGGGATAAGTGAAGTTTACAAGACAGGTGATCACCGAGCCGGCCGCGATCAGTACCAGACCAAAGTATTCCCTCATCATGCCCCTTCCATGGCGCAATCCTCGTCTCTTTTTTAGTTGTTATCAGATCATCGTATTTAAGAGGATTGTATTCGCCGGGCAGACGAAGCGAAGATAATGATGATATATCCAGTATCCAACAGCGCGCCAGAAGGTATTGCATCATTGAAATTTTTCTTAATTTCGCCAGAAGCATGAATCCTTTTGTAGGCCCGGGCTTCTCAGAAATCTCATTCTTATTGGTTGCAAGAGCAATTTAACGGACAATTACCGTTGTGACCGGGCTGTTCCTGGCAACATAATCACTCACGCTTCCGAGAAGAATGTCTTTCAGACCTCCCGACCCGGTCGAGCCGAGCATGATGAGATCTGCATCGATGATTCCTGAAAGATGAAGAATCTCCTCTCTTGGATCTCCGATTTTTTTATGGACATGGACTGGAATCTCGTATTCTGCTGCGATCCCTGCGATCTCTCTCTCCATTTGTATCCCTTTCTTCAGGATATGTTCTGATATGAGTTCGGAAATCTGTCCGCTCCTCTCCAGCGGGCCTGCATGTCCTCCAAATCGTATATAATCCGAGATTTTGATGACATATACTACATGTATCTCTGCATCGATCGCTTTTCCGATGCCGAGCGCCATACTGAGGGCCCGTGCACTCAGGTCAGAACCATCAAATGCAACGAGTATCCTTGATGGTATCATCTATTCTCCCAAAAGGACGTATCTGAAATTAAACATATTGCCCGAAAAGAGGTTTTGCATCTTTTTAGAATATGGAATAATACGGGGCAAAAAGTCTCTTCTCTGTCTGACGGTATACCAATCCATCGTCCTGTCTTCAGAAATATTTAATTTAATCACTGACTTTCTGGTTCATACAGTGATCCCCATAGAATATCCGCACAGGACCGAAAAAAAAGATATACTGGACGCCCTGGAAACAGCCGAATCAGGGCTTTCATCGCAGGAAGCAGAGAGGAGGCTCGAGATCTATGGAAGTAATGATCTGGGAAAGGGGAAGAAGAAAAATTATCTCAGAATGTACATCGTCCAGTACACCCATTTTTTTGCTGTTCTGCTCGAGGTCGCAGCAGCCCTCTCCTTTGTTGCGAACAGGTTCTCACCCGGGGAAGGCTATGATATCCTTGGTTATGCGGTAATTGGTGCAGTCATTGTCAATGCAAGTTTTGCTTTCTGGCAGGAATATAAGGCCGACAAGACAATCGAGGCACTGCTTCGACTGATCCCGACAATTGCGAAGGTTCGCCGGGGTGGAAAGGTGCATGAGATAGATGCCCGCCAGCTGGTGCCCGGCGACATCATCCAGCTTGAGGAAGGAGACCGGATAGGAGCCGACGCGGTTGTTCTCGAGGAGAATTCGCTCTATGTGAATAATGCAACCCTCACGGGAGAATCGAGACCTCACCGGAGGTATGCAGGAATTGACCAGAAAGAATCCGCGCTCGATGCGGACAACATCGTATTCGCCGGGACAACTGTCACATCAGGGAATGGATTCGGGGTGGTGTATGCGACAGGAATGGAGACGGAGTTTGGAAAGATTGCTGCCCTTACAAGGGAAGTTCATAAACGTCGGACTCCCATGGAGAAGGAGATCACCCGTATAACCCGTATCCTCACCTTTGCCGCACTTCTCATGGGTGCGGTCTTCTTCTTGCTCGGGTATATTTCGGGCCAGGGGTATCTCGTCGCTGCAATCTTTTCGCTCTCTCTCATCGTGGCAAATGTTCCTGAGGGGATGCTCCCTACGATCACACTCTCCCTCTCTCTTGCCAGCCGGAACATGGCAAGGAGGAAGGCGCTCATCAGGAACCTTGACTCGGTACAGACACTCGGGAGTGCAACGATCATTTGCACGGACAAGACTGGGACGATAACGCGGAACGAGATGACGGTAAAAGAGATATATCTTGCGGGAGGTGAACGGGTTTCTGTCACCGGCGAAGGCTACTTCCAGGACGGGGAATTCTCGTTCGAAGAGGAGCATCCGGGCTCGCGTGAGCGGCTGGAGACACTCCTGCAGGCAGGGATGCTGAACTGCAGGGCTGTCATTAGTGAGGACCATATATTCGGCGACCCGACCGAACTGGCGATCATTGCTGCGGCGAAAAAGGCCAGGACAGAAACTGATGAGTTTCGCAAGGTGGACGAAATTCCGTTTTCCAGTGAAAGGAAGATGATGTCCACGGTATACGAAGCCGACGGCAGGAGATATCTCTTTTCCAAGGGGGCTGTCGAAGTCCTCCTTCCGCTCTGCAGCACCTGTATTGACGGAAACGGGGAGACGGTTCCCTTTGGGGAGCAGGAGAAGGAACAGTTCAATGCCCGGGCCGAGGAGCTTGAGAGACAGGCGTACCGGGTACTTGCTATCGCATTCGGTGAAGGCGAAGATGAGAGTTCTCTTACGATGCTTGGCCTGGTGGCGATCATGGATCTCCCGAGGTCGGAAGTATTTGGCGCGATAGAGAGATGCCGCAGGGCAGGGATACGGATCCTGATGCTCACCGGGGACAACCCGCTGACAGCCTCTGCGATTGCAGAGAAGATCGGGCTTCCGTTTGATCAGGTGCTCACCGGCGACGAGACCCGTCTCATGGAAGACGAAAAACTCCAGGAGTTACTGACTTCACGAAATATCCTTTTTGCCCGGATGCGATCTGAGCAGAAATTGAGGATCACCCGTCTTCTCCAGCGTAACGGTGAAGTGGTCGCAATAACTGGAGACGGGGTCAACGATGCCCCGGCTCTTCGGAAGGCCGATATCGGGATCGCAATGGGGATCAAGGGGACAGAGGTGGCCAGGGAGGCGGCGGATATGATCCTGCTGGATGATAACTTTGCCTCCATCGTCGCCGCAATAGAGGAGGGAAGGACGGTATACTTCAATATAAAAAAATTCGTCACCTACATCCTGTCATCGAATATTCCAGAGATCGTCCCATATATCCTGTTTTTCTTCCTGTCGATCCCGTTGCCGCTCTCCGTTATCCAGATCCTCACCATCGATCTCGGATCAGATATGCTTCCGGGTCTAGCACTGGGAAGCGAGGGACCTGAGGAGGATATCATGAACCGTCCACCTGTTGGTAAGAACGAGAATATCCTGGACCTGGAGGTCTTCAAACGCGGTTATTTCTTCCTCGGGGCGATTGAGGGTATGGCAGCGATGGCTGCGTTCCTGGGATTCCTCTTCCTCAACGGGTGGGTATATGGAGATCTTCCAATCGATCCCGTATTTCACCGGCAGGCCATGACCATGACCCTCCTCGCGGCCGTCACGTGCCAGCTCTTGAACGTGTGGACACTGCGTTCCTGGGAGTTCTCGGCGTTTTCCCGCGGTCTTTTGAAAAACAGGCTACTTATCCTTGCAATTATTCTCGAGCTGATCTGGATGGCAACCCTCCTGACCGTTCACCCTGTCCAGGTCGTCTTCAATACAGCCTTCGTGCCCCCCGTATACCTTTTGTTGCTGCTACCCTTCCCGGTTCTGCTCTTCGCAAGTCATGAGGTCTACAAGTATCTCATCCGGCGGAGGAACCCGGAGCAAACATCCTGTGCAGCAGGCTGAAAAACACCCTGGTGAGATATGAAAGCGCTATCTGTAGAGTCCGGGGAACCAGTCCGGATACTGCCGGGATGAATAGGTAATTGCCCTGTATACCTGATTTATCGGGACAAGATCGAAATAAATACAATTAGACAGTTTTATAACCGTCAAAAGTGATGAGCAAGTAGTATGGTCTTCGAATTCATCCCCAAGGCTCTCGGGTTTGGGTATGGCATCATCGTATTCTTCCTGCTTGTCTATCTCTGGTATTCGAAACGTATCACGAGGAAACGGGCATTCTTATTCCTGATAATCTCCACGGCCCTCGGGTTCCTCATATTCTCACCGGTCCTTCCCTGGCAGTTCATGAGCCTGGTTCTCAGGGACACGAAGGGCCTTGGCAGACCGCTCCAGGCCGCAGCATTCGGCCTCTTATTCATCTTCGGCTTTGCACTGCTCTTTGGGAGAATATTCTGCGGTCATATCTGCCCTGCCGGGACGCTCCAGGAACTCTTGTCACTTGTTCCCGCAAAAAAGGTAGGAAGAACGTGGAAAAATACAACTATGGCCGTCAGGCTGGTCATCTTTATCATACTGATCGTTTCAGCACTCGCATTCTCGATAAATCTCCTCAAATTCATCGGCCTGAAAGATTTCTTCTACCTTGCCGTCGGATCGGCTTCATTTTTTATCTTCCTCGCAATCGTCGTCCTCTCGGTCTTCATGTACCGTCCTTTCTGCCGGTTTATCTGTCCATATGGATTCCTTCTCTCCTTTGTTGCCGGCTGGAGCCTGTTCAAGTTTCGCCGGACCGACCTGTGCATCCACTGCGGGAAGTGCGAGAAGGTCTGTCCGACCGACGAATCAAAGGAAGGCGACCGGAAGATGGAGTGCTACATGTGCGGACGGTGCATTGAAGTCTGTCACGTGGAAGGAGCGCTGAAATACGAGAGAGGTTGATAATCCCTGATCTCGGCGATATTTTTCGAATAAAAACATCTATTTCATGAACACTTCAGGACGTAGCGGGGACGCTGAAGCACTCGCTGCCTCATATCTTCGCCTTCCGTGATTGGATCCATTCCCCCCATAACCCCCAATGAGCCGAGAGAGAAAATGAGTGCATCGCGGAGATGGGTGTGGCACCCATAACCGGAAGATCGGACTCTCCATGATCATCGATGATATCCCCGGAGATGAAAAGGAGAGAGATCACAGAAGAAGGAGAGAGATCCCGGCGACAGGGAAGAACCGCACATTGTTATTACGTTGAAAGGACACCCTGCATATGCATGTTGCCAGAGAGTGGTGATGGGGAAAGCACCATGAAAGGCATGAGTCTTGGCCTGGGAGAAGCGTTGAGACTGACGCTTGCACATATCACGCCGCTTCCCCCTGAATATGTTTCATTGGTTGACAGCATCGACCGTATTGCCGCATCGGATCTCTTCGCCCTGGTGGATTCTCCTTCTGTTGATACCTCCCGGAAAGACGGGTATGCGGTCATATCCGGCGACGTGGCCGGTGCAACATGCGATGATCCCGTTCGGTTGCGTGTGCTGGGAGTAATGGCCGCTGGATGCGAACAGGACATTTCCCTCATGCAGGGCACGGCCGTGAGAGTATTGACCGGGGCCCGTATACCGGCCGGCGGAAATGCCGTCGTATCCGACGAGTTTGTGAAGAAGGACGTCGACGGAATACGTGTGGAGAACGCTTCAGACCCCCGGAACATCCTCCGCCGTGGAACAGACGTGCTGGCCGGCACGTGCATCCTGAAGAAGGGCCGGCAGATATCGCCCATAACCGCCGGGCTTCTCGCCATGTCAGGGCATTACAGGGTCGCTGTCTTTCGAAATCCCGTGGTGGGTATCCTTGGGACCGGTGATGAGATCCGTGCACCGGGGGAGCCCCTGCCAGACGGCAAGCTGTATTCGAGCAATATCGTCACCCTCGCCGGCTGGTGCAGGAGATACCGGATGAAACCGACCCTCGCAATCGTCAAGGATGATCCCGCCGCCATGCAGAGTACATTGCAGGAAATCTCTGCCCACACCGATGCCATACTCACAAGCGGAGGGGCATGGACCGGAGATCGCGACCTGGTGGCACAAGCGCTCGGAGAACTCGGATGGGAGAAGGTGTTCCACCGGATCCGCATCGGGCCCGGAAAGGCGGTCGGGTTTGGATTGCTCAATGCAAAACCCGTATTCGTCCTGCCTGGCGGACCCCCTTCCAATATCATAGCCTTCCTTCAGGTTGCGCTGCCCGGGCTTCTTGCGTTGTCCGGCCATCCGAGGCCAGGGTTGCCCGGGATAAGAGCGAGGCTTGCTTCCGCACTCGAGGGAGGCGATCGCGAATGGACCGATTTCTTCTTCGGCACACTCACCTTCGATGACGGATCTCCGACCTTTTCTCCCGAGAAGAAGACCAGTCGCCTCTCCAGCATCGCTGAAACAAACGCTGTCGCGTCCATACCCGAAGGATACGATCGCCTTCCGGAGGGGTCGATCATCGAGGTGCAGCTGCTGAACCAGAGCCATGTCATATGATGGGCTGAATTAAAAACAGCATAACAGGAATAATTGTCAGAGGAGATCTCTCCAGGAAAGGAATTGAAGCGTATCAGGATCTTAATTTCTTTCTCATACCAGATACCCGGGATAAATAAAAGCAACCCCGTCTATCTGAACAATAACCCGATAAAATTGCTATCAGGAAAAATCATCACATTCAGAGTATCAGCCCCAGAATATCAGCTGCATCCCTCACGAATACAGGGCATTTTTCCTTTGTCACACCCTTGCTTCGTGCCTCGAAGCGCTGGTCTGGATCGGATAGGTCGTATCCAAGCAGTTCGGTGCAGTTAATCGTTGCGTGCCGGTCCACGAATTCGACGATGAACTTCTGCGTGGCTGCAAATACTTTCTTTTTCGCATCCATATCGTCCGGGTCCGTATTTCCGAATTTGAGCCCGATGACCATGAGGGCACCCGCGACGGCCCCACACATGTTCCCGGTCCATCCTATTCCTGCCGCGAAAGGTGTTGCGATCCGGCAGGCCGTATCCTTATCAAGGTCGAACTGTTCGCAATACGTGCATAGTACCGCCTGGGAACAAAAAAATCCCCTGTTGAAGAGATCGACCGCCTCGTCGGAAGATTCCCGATTCATTGGAGAATCTTTGGTCTTTATCAAGGATATTTCTGTCTATCTCCAGAAAAAGACAGATGGGAATATGAAAAAAAGGCTCTTAGCTACCTGGCGTGTGCAGGATTGACGAACCTTATACATTTTGTGGGGGCTATCCGCCCCCACACCTCCATGTGCGATGCACGCCCCCGCCCCCGAAAATACCGCGAGGCTTCCGCCCTCGACCCGGGATGACCTGCGGTCATCTTCAGATTGACTGTCATAATTAAGCAATTAGGTATGAGTCATGTGAGGACGCCCCGGCGGCGGTTGAAATGACTGAATTGGTATGTAGATAACATTCGATTCGGTCTCCCCACACAAAAAGCAAGGAGGCAAAAAAAATGATGAACCGGATACATCGTATGGGATTGTTCGCCCGTATATCTCCACATGCGATGCACTCTGTCGCCCCCGAAGGACACCCCGGCGGCGGTCCAGTGACTGGATCTTTATGGAGATGAAAAACTCTGATTTGGTCGTTTCACACGAAACACCGAAGAGGAGGGGAAGATCTCACGCGGGATAGCCGTTCTCTTACAGCAGCTTCGTCTCGCTCGTCGGCCTCGGGACCTTGACGACAAGCACCCGGAAGGCAGCTTCGCTCTCGTTTATCCAGCGGTGCGGGATCCTTGCCGGGCTCTCGACCAGGTGATCGGGTCCGACCGTCTCGCGTTCGTCTCCTATCTCGATGATACCAGTTCCCTCGAGAACATAAAAGAAGACGTCGACAGGGGTTATATGCTTCTTGAGAGCCTCTCCGGGCTGCAGCGTAATCACGACCGCGGTCGCATTCTCTGTGTCATAGACCTTTCGGGCATCCACGTGATGCGGGTTTGGGCTGACGGGCAGGTCAGCGAGCGTGACAATTTTCATGACTAACTACTTCTCCTTCTTTTCTTTATTCGTTGCGTATCAAGGATTGGAATCCTTTTCATCATCATCTCTGTCAGCGCAATCGCTACATGAGCCTGATGGCGCTCTCTCGATTGTTCAATGGATCTCTTCTACCGGGATGTAGGGGGCAAACGCCAGGACATCCTTCTTTATCGCGTCAAGACCAACCCGTTCGACAAACCGGGCTGTCCGCTCCCTCGGTTTGCCGTTCTTCCGGTAATATTCGAGCAGGCGCCTGACGAGGTCTTTTGCGTCGGCAGCAGAGAGATTTTTTGCCATCACGTCGCCTATGCGGGGGCGGCCCCCCGAGTTGCCGCCAAAGATGACGGTCCAGCCCCTGGCATTGCCCATCACGCCGACATCGCGGAGATAACTCTCACCGCAGCATCTCGGGCAACCTGACACTCCCATCTTGAGCTTGGCGGGAAGGTCCATCTCCTGGAACATCTCCTCGAGTTCAAGGCCGAGGGTGAGCGAGTCCTGGTTGCCGTACCTGCAGACGGCAGTCCCCGGGCATGCCTGGACATAGTGCACACATGGAGCGGTTGCCTGCCCCACCGTCATGCCGAGTTCGTTCCAGATCTTCTCGACATCCTCCTTTTTCATGCCTACCAGCACCATGCGCTGGCCTGAAGTCATCTTGATGATCGGGATCTTGTAGCGGCGGACCACCGCGATGATGCTCTCGAGATCTTCGGGGCTGACAATGCCTGCGGGCGTCCGGGGAACGATAGCATAGGACTCCCTGTCGCGCTGGAGAATTGCGCCTCTTGGTTCGTCTTCCATAACCTGTCACCTCTTGTGCGGCATTGATTGAGCCGCAGGATAGTATCAGGTGTATGCCGGAAGGGAAAAGAGTGTTGTAACTCCAAGGGTTACAGGAATGTCAAGGAACCCTGGGTCGGCGGATCAGAGTCCGGGGGTCCATTCTCTAAAAACACCAGTACCTGGGGTCAAGGAAAATATCCGGCGAGGACCCGGGGTGACGGGTGATGGCTGGTGATAAATAATACACAGAACAATCGTTGAAAAGTGCTGCTATGGGGATTCGAACCCCAGTCGTCGGCGTGAAAGGCCGACATGATTGGCCGGACTACACTATAGCAGCAAATTGCTCTCTTATGTTGATCGTTCACTTAAAAATAGATTATGGATTTGCCACTCTGGTTGTTCACGAGTAGATGGGTGTGCCTTCCCTCTCGGTGACTGCCTTGAACGCCGCCATCAGCTGGCGTGTGACGGGTCCTGGCCTGCCGGAACCGATCGAACGTCCATCGATCAGGACGATGGGGCCCACTTCTGCGGCTGTTCCCGTGACGAACACCTCGTCGGCGGAGTACATGTCGTAATAGCCTAAATTCTGCTCCTTGACAGTTATCCCGAGCGATGCGGCAATCTCCAGGGCAACCACTCGTGTGATGCCCCGCAGGTTGTTCAATGTCGGCGGGGTGATTATCTCGCCGTTCTTGACGACGAAGATGTTGTCACCCGATCCCTCGGAGATATAGCCGTTGGTATCGAAGAAGATCGCCTCGTCACCGCCCTTGTAGTTCGCCTCGATCTTGGCAAAGATGTTGTTTAAGTAATTCAGGCTCTTGACGTTGGGGGGGAGTGCCTGGGCAGGGTTCCGGCGAACCGAGACGGTGATCGCCTTCAACCCCTTCTCGTAGAGATCGCCATACATGGCTCCCCATTCGACGGCGATGACGACGATGGTCGGTTTTGGACATTTTCGTGGATCGAGCCCCAGGTCGCCCACTCCCCTGCTGACGATTGGCCTGATGTATGCCTCGCGGAGGTTATTCTTCCGCAGCGTCTCGAGGACGATCTCGCCAAATTCAGCCTTCGAGACCGGAACCTGGAGATCGATCGTTTTTGCCGAGTCGTAGAGCCGGTCGAGATGCTCCTCGAGCCTGAAGACACGTCCGTTGTAGGCACGTATCCCTTCGAAGACACCGTCACCGTAGAGGAAGCCATGGTCAAAGACCGAGATTTTCGCCTCCTCCCTTGGGACAAATTTCCCATCGAGATAAATCAGCATGTGATAGGATTTTTTGGATCTCCTAGTATTTTTTACCTGCTTTTTGTTTCTCCCCTGCAAGCGATGACGAAACGGCCAAACATCTCCCTGCTGCTGACAGGGTGGAGGTGGGTGTAGCTCCCGAGGGTATTTTTTATGACCGCCCCGTCGAGATTTTCAGAGATTCCGACCCCCCGGGAGAGCGTATACGCATACGAAGTGCCGGGCCTGAGATGTACTCCCGAGTAATGGAACTCGTGCCCCCTGAACGATCCGGGACCGAGCGGGCTCATCCTGGTGCTCTCGCCCTCCACGTAGCTGACCACCCTGCGTGCAGGCAGGCATGTCGTACCATCGTAGATCCCGCACATCGGAAACGATTCCTCCTTCTTTATGCCCTGCCACCCCGGACGGAGCACGATCCTGTTGGTAAGGTACATGAGTCCGCCGCATTCGGCATATGTCGGCTTGCCCTGTGCAACCGCTGAACCGATCGCCTCCCTCATGGCAGTGTTCTCCTGGAGCCCCCGCAGGAAGAGTTCAGGGTATCCGCCGCCGATGATATAGCCGTCCGCATCGGGAAGGGATTCATGCACCGGGCTGAAGGTGACACATTCCGCCCCCATGGCAGGGAGAATATCGAAGAGGTCGGCATAATAGAAGTTGAATGCCTCGTCGAGTGCGATCCCGATCCTCACGTCCAGCCGACTCTCCCTGGAAAATACCTGCGGGTCCGAATCCGGTGGAGGGATGGTCCGGGCAAGCGACGTCAGGCGGGCAAGATCCACGTGGTCTCCTATCATGGACGTGACGAGATCGATCCGCTCGCCAAACGCCCTTTGAATTTTTCCCTCGAGGAACGGGACCAGGCCCAGGTGGCGCATGGCAAGCTCCATCTCCGGCTGCCTGGGCACCGTTCCGACAACCGGAACTCCGCAGTAATGCTCGATTGCCGTTGTCGCCTTTGCGATATGCTTCTCCCCTGCCACATTGTTCAGAATGACCCCTCGGATATCGACCCCTTTGTCGAAGGCCTGGAACCCTTTTACGATCGCTGCTGCGCTCCGCGTGATGCTCCGGGCACTGACCACCAGTATGATGGGAAGATCGAGCAGCTTGGCTATCGATGCCGAACTCCCCTGGTCGCCCAGGGCCTCCCCTCCTTCGTAGAGGCCACGAACCCCCTCGACAAGCACGATATCGGCACCCTGGCGTCCATGGTCGAAGATCTCGCGTATCTGGTCACTGCTCTGGACAAAACTGTCCAGGTTCCGGCACGGCCTTCCCGTGACGCCGGTAAGGTACGACGGATCGATGTAGTCCATCCCAACCTTGAAGGTCTGGACATTCATCGAACGGGAGAGGATGGCGGCGATGGCGAGCGTGATACTCGTCTTCCCGCTCCCCGAACGGTCGCCGGCGATCATCAGGGCTTTCATGCCATGCTCCGGAGGATTGCCCCGAACTCGCTCTCCACGATCTCCTTCACACCGAGCGTCTTCGGGTGGAGGTCGACCTCGACCACGACATGGGCATGCCCGAGATCTTTTAAGGGTTCGACCTGCCGTGGACCGTTCGTGACGGAAAAACACTCGATTCCTGCCGTATAAAGGGGCGGGATTGCATGGGGGACCCCGGCGATGAGCGCATAATCGGGAGAGATCTCCTGCAGACGTTCTCCAAGGGCGTCACCGTTTGCGCCGTATTCATCGAGCGCTCCAAGAAGTTCCGGCGTGATACCCGCCTTCTCAATGCCTGAAAAAATTCGGCGTGCATCCTCACGCACCTTGGGAAGACCGCGTTTTTCGAGGTTGGCGATGTAGGTGATATCACAACCCGGGCAGACCTCGTGGAGGGCGATCAGCTCGTCGGCGAACATGTAGGCAGTCTCCTTCTTCGCATTCAGGATTGCAACCCCCTTCTTCCCGCTCCGGGCGACGGCAAGGAGCCGTTCAGCGGCCTTGTGCTTGAGATCTCCCCGTGATGGGGCGATATACGGCTTGCAGGCCGCACCGCGCAGGCGTTCCACCTCGTTTGCCTTCTCGAGCATGTATCTCTGCCGTTCGAGTTCCCCGCTGCTGATCCAGCCTGCCCTCGCGGCGGGTTCAAGCGTTGCGATAACACCCTCGATATTGTCCGGGTAGCCCGCATGTATCTCGATCGCAATGGCAGGGGTGTTGATCCCGGAATTGTCGATAGCCGACTGGAGGTCTTCCCCGATGATCATTGAGACGCATGTCCCGACAACAGCTATCCTTCGTGGATTGAAAGTCTCCTCGGCGTACCGGAGGACGGATTCAAGCGGCTGCTGTCCACCGAATATGAATTCATCGTCTGCAAGCGACGTCGTGAGCACGTGAAGCCCGTCCTCCTCGAGGAGGCGTGCGTGTTTGAAGGAGCACCCTGACGGCCCGTGCATGATTGCGACGTCAACCTCGAGATCCCTGGCGGTGTAGAGCGCCGCAACGATGGAACTTGGTCGTGGCTGCATGTATTTCATGATTCTATCTCCATGTCTTGACGGCAAGGATGACCCCTCCGCCCTCTGTCAGTCTCGTGGCGAGCTCTCTTCCCTCCTCGAGAGTATGGCAGGAATGTACCCTGGAACGAGCTTCCGGCCTGATCTTTGCCTGATCCCTGGCCAAATCGTGAGTTGCGAGGTAATCACCGACAAGGATAAGGATATCAGGCTGTACCCGGGATACCGTCTCAAAGACTTCCGCGGCAGAAAAGCCCTCGCATACCGAGTCTTCCTCCTGCCCGATCACCAGGGTGACAGCACCTTTTCGGTTCACACGTTTGAGGTATTCTGCGGCTGCAACGGTCGTCTCGCGGTTTGTTCCGCTGTTTGAATTGTCAATGACCAGCACTCCGTCGCACTCCTTCACGGCCATTCTGCCTTCAAGTGCTGAAAAATTCGCCAGATCGGATGGATCGAAGCCAAGCACCATCGCCGCCGTGGCCGCGAGCATGAGAGGGAGCCTGTATCCCGGGAGAAGGAGGAGCGGGTTTTGGAAAGAGCCTCTGATCCCTTCAAGGGAGTAATGGCAGGAATCGTCCTTCACCGTCACCGCATCCTCGCATCTCACCGGTGATCCCGTGACATGTACGCCCGGCGGTGTGACAAGGCGGGGCAACCGCAACCCTGAACGAAGCTTCTCCTGGAGAGCGCTCCGCTTACCGCCGGCAAACCGGTAGTCCTCACCCGACGTAAGGACTCCAAGGTCTCCGGACCCACAGAAACCAAGCGAAATTTCGGTTATGAGCCATCCATTACCGCTTCGTGACCGCATAGCTGCCTCGATCACCGAGGCGGGAGTGATACTGCCTTTCCAGAGTATCCTTCGATCGGGAAAGGTGACGGTTCCGGTCGACGCGTGGAGAATGCCCGGTCCTTCCATCACGTGCGCGAGTGCATTCGCGGTGGTGGTCTTTCCCCGCGCCCCGGTGATCTCGATCATCGGTGACGGCACGTCACTGCCGAGGATCCAGCGGACTGCATCATGATGGGAGATACAGGGTATCCGCATGGACCCAAGAAGGAAATACGAAGGATCAAGGTGGACGGGGGCGATCATCAGGTCATAGGACCTCATCGACGCATCTTCCGGCCCGATACCGTCCCGCCCCCGGTATACATCCACGATATCGGTGAAGTGTCCTTTTCTCTCCAGGTGCCGCGCGATCTCTCCGCCGCCGTGGATCGTGTCAAGCACCAGGACCTTCATACAGTGTCAGAGATCCGAAAGCACTTTTTCGGCATTCTTGACCATGAGATCGGCCAGGAGCGGGTCGCTCCCGATCGGGTCGGCATAGAGCAGCGGAATGCTCACTCCGTTCAGAAGGAAATCTCCCCGGTTCGTCCCCTCGGCAAGGCCGAGAATTGCAGGGATGTCCTTTAAGATGTGGACTCCCTTGGCCAGGAAAAGCGGGACGACGATAAGCGCATCGATCTTTTCGGTGCGGAACTCGTCCATGCACTCTTCAATGCTTGGATTGTTCATATTCATAAAACCGCATTTAACGATGTATTCAGGGTAATTCCTGGATATCAGTTTCCCTGTGGCTTCCACGAGCTCTTTGTTGTAGGGGAGTTTGCTTCCGTGTCCGACGAGTAATAATCCCTTCTTTACCATATTGTACAATGTAGCACGGTTACTGTTAAAATGATTACCAATTTCATACCGGTGAAGATCGAAGAACCCAGGATTGCGGTTCCTTTACAAAAACAAAAAGAGTTTATAGGATAAGCATATCTTCCGGAGATGTTCTCGCCATGAACGAGGGGATCCGGATCACCGGGAAAATCCGGCACGAGAACCAGGGATTGAAACCAAACCTTCTGATTGTATCGTCCTACACGGCGGCGCCCTTCATGCAAAACATCTACGAGAACCAGGGATTGGGACTCAAAGGATCAGAGTATTCACGACCATCCAAAACGCCAGATGATCCGGGTCACTCCTCGCTGTTTCGTTGCTCCGACCGGATTTATGGGTACATAGCAGTTTTCATGACACTACGGATCCAGGTCAATCCCTCAGATTTGGCCTGAATGTGTGGTATCCTGAATGT
>DAWO01000109.1 GCA_002509485.1 Methanolinea sp. UBA477 | reverse complement strand
GGCAGAGGATGAGCCCGTCGGCCCGTACCAAAACCCGGTGCGGTACGCCGGCGTCGAGACGCTTGCAATCCCGCACGAGATGCTTCCCGCGACAGGAACCCTCCGGATCTGGTACCCGCTCCCGGTCGGGACCGACTCGCAGCGGGATATCACCGTCGGGAACCTCTCTTACCCTGAGTACATCGCCGCCGGACCGTTCACCACCGGCCGGATCGGCTACGTCTACTACGAGATCCCGGTCGACGAGATCGCCGGCGACCTGACGATTTCGGCAGATATCGCGTTCACATCCTACGAGCAGCGGTTCGGGATCGACCCGGGGTTGGTCGGGGAGTACGATACCGGCGATCCCGAGTATATACTCTACACCACGTCGGAGCGAAACATCGAGATCACGGATGCAATCCGGAAGAAGGCCCATGAGATCGTCGGAGACGAGACGAACCCGCACCTCCGGGCACAGATGATCTACCACCATATCATCGGGACCTACCCGTACAGCCACGTCCCGCACGGTTCGCTCGATGCCCGGGTGCCGAAGGTCGCCGAGTCCACCTACATGTTCGAGACCGGCCACGGCGACTGCGGCACGCAGAGCATGCTCTTCTCCGCGTTCTGCCGGTCGCTCGGGATCCCTGCCCGCGCCATCGGAGGCTACCAGATGCTGCTTACCGGCGATCCGGGCAGCCATTTCTGGGCCGAGTACTTCCTGCCGGGCTACGGGTGGGTCCCGTGCGACCCGACTGCCGCCGACGTGTCAGACTGGCTCCCCGTCCCGGATGAAGAGCGGGAGGAATTCAAGGAGTACTACGCGACGAACCTCGACCCGGCGAGGCTCGTCATCCAGAAGAACGTCGATGTACCGATGGACCCGCCCATACCCGACGACGCGGTCGTCTTCAGGATCGTCCGCCAGCAACCGGCGATCGTCTCCGATACGGCGGACTTCGATATCGATCTCGCCTGCATGGGCTGCTTCAATATCAGCCTTTCCGTCGACGGGACCTGATCATCCCGCTCACTTTTTTCCCGGAGAAAAAAACATTGAACTTCTCCGACAATGCCCCCGTACCCCCAACAGGATGAATGCCGCCGCCCCCAAAAATACCGCGAGGCTGATTCACAGTCAAAATTTGAGCAATTGGGTATGTGTTATGGGAGGGTGTCCCGGCGTCGGATCAATGACGAATTCTGGATACCCTCTGAAGAACAATTAATTTCATTCCGCCCACAGGAAACAGCGATGAGGCCCTTTTCTGATACGTCCGGATTTCATCCGCACCTTCCGGGACACACCTGCTCACGGAGCGTCATGCTTTTCCCCGGGTAACACAACAGATCTCTCTGATAACCAGCATGAAGACCCTCATCTACTACTTCACCGGCACCGGAAACTCCCTCGCGGTTGCGAAAAAACTCTGCAGCCGGCTCGGCGACTGTGAACTCGCACCCATCGCATCCGCGGTGAAAAACCCCGGGCCTATCGCCCCGGATGCCGACCGGGTCGGAATCGTCTCCCCGCTCTACTTCGTCGGCCTCCCCTCGATTGTTGCAGACTTCGCAGGGCGACTGGACCTCTCCAGGGTGGCTTACGCCTTCTCCGTCATCACCATGGGCGGGACGGGAGGGAAAGCGACTCTCCGCCAGCTCGACAAAATCCTGAAGGATAAGCCAGGGGGAAGAGGTCTTGACGCCGGGTTTTCGGTCCGGATGCCCGGCAACTACATCCTCATGTACGAGTCCCAGGGGGAGGAATATATCGAAAAGACCCTGAACGACGCCGATCATCGTATCGCAGAAATTGCAGATATGGTGAGCGCCGGTGCCCGGGAACCGCCGTCCTGGTCGCCGTTTGCAAGCCTCATCCACGCTGTCATGTATCCGCGGTTCATCCGGGGTGTGCACGAGGCCGACCGGAAGTTCTCCGTCGACGACCGGTGCACCGCCTGCGGGACCTGCGCAGAGGTCTGCCCGGTGGGAAACATCCGGATCGAGGACGACCGCCCCGTCTGGCTCCACCACTGCGAGCAGTGCATGGCCTGCATCCAGCTCTGCCCCACGGACGCGATCCAGGCCGGCAAGACCGAAGGCCGCAGGCGGTACCGCAACCCGGAGATCGAGGTCGGCATGCTGAAGGAGCAGGGCGGGAGATAGATCTCTCACCTGCACCGGACCGTTGGGGTTTCGACGCCGGTGAACGGTTTTTTCGGCGATATCCGATGAATTGGAGGCCTCGTGCTTCTTCTCTGGCCGGTCGATATTTTCCGGTCGCGGGACAGGAAATGGTCCCCGGCGCGGGACCGTTACACCGGCGACTTCTCTCCTTCCACTCCTTTCCACCGGTCAAGCATCCGGAAGATAACAAACGCCAGCCCGGTATACCCGAGTATCATGCAGACATAGATGAAACCGTTTGAGAGTGGCGTATGCCAGAAAACCCATGGCGTAATCGCACCATAAAAGATGAAAGAGACAATAATCCCGGCAATATAGATCACTATGTAACACTGCACAATTCTCCACATCCCGGGCTGTCCTCCGATGTGCTGCGGGAAACAGAGTGGCAGAACGAGGACGGCAAAGGGGACCGCGACGACCAGTGCTACATCCATCATCATGAGTGTATCGAGCTGGACGAGAAGGACCATCACAACCCCCAACGCGGTCAGGAGGAGAACGATCCGCCTTCGACTGCTTTGAATTCGTGCAAGAATTGTGTGGGCGATCGTGAGAACACAGCAGCCGAGCATTCCCCCAAACACCGTGGCAGCGATGAACACTGCAAGAAATCCGCTGGTCATTGCATCACTCCATTGCCCGGGTCCGTCTCCCATGAGGACCGGCACATAAACCGATGCTTCTTCATGGATACTCCGGGAAAAAAATGTTCCTGAATTTTTCACACCGTATGCAGGGACTCCCGGACCATGGATCCATTCCCCAGGGAACCACTCATCAAAACTATGATCGGCAGACAGGGGCTTTCATTGTTTCCGGAGGCCAGCGCCAACCCGGTTGCCCGCACCGATCGCAATCCCGCACCCGATCCCGATCCATGAGCCAGGCGGCCAGGTCATGGGCGGCCATCCCGATAAGGCCGCCGCCCAGGGCACCGGCGCCCAAACCCGGTGGCAACACCCATTGTTCCGGTCTTCCTCATCTGTCATGGATCACTCCGGGTTCACCCTCGCAACAATCCCGATCGTGTCAAAATAGTCCCCGTTTTCGGCTTTCATCATCTCCACGTCCCTCTTCGCGTGGGGGTTATCGCATTCGAGCCAGTCATCCCATGCCTGCCCGTGGCATTCGAGGGAGAAACACTGCTCGATCGTGATCTCCGGCGACCGGCTCCAGAGCGCCTTCCACCACCCGCAGGAATGGAAGTTTGCATCCGCGTCCAGGTATGGCTGCAACCTGGGAGGGATTCCCACGGAAAACGCCTCCTGCAGGCCGGGGACCGAGACCGCGATGGTGCCGACTCTCTTCATCAGCGGAACGATATGCGTGTCAAGAAAATCCTCCTCGAACCCGTAATAATGGAAGGAATCGATGCTCACCATCGCGTCAAAGGAACTGTTGGCAAACGGCAGTGCGTGTGCCTCGGCATGGATGGGTATGATCCTGTCCTCGAGGCTGAACTGCCTGAACCGCTCGTAGTTATCCGACGGATCGATCCAGAGATTGGCGGCAAATACCGTCACATCATACTCCTTTGCCAGGAATATCGAGGAAAGGCCCGTTCCACAGCCTAAATCAAGCACACGCATCCCGGGCAGCAACCGGGCTTTCTGAAAAAGCTCCTCAGCTATCCGGACACAGTTCGGCCCCATGAGGTTTTTTCGGAGGAAGTCTTCCTCAAAGGAGGTCGCATTCCCGAATTTCAGGGTATTTTCCATATTCGTTTTTTGGATATGAGATTCCCGGTGATCGGTGATGTATGGCAATGCACGATCCTGCTACAACCGGTCGGGGGATCATGGAAACATCCCCTGAATTTTTCCTGCAGATCGCCTTGGATCGCGGGTTACATTCTGATCTCTTAAAAACATGGATTTTGCGGGCACTCTCACTATCAGACCTGGAAGAATCCCTGCCCCTCATTCACACAAAAAATATGGATAAGATTTTTCTTATGTGCACCAGATTCACCTTCTGGAATGGGAATCATCGACTGGTTGAGTGACATATTCACTACACCCTCTTCACGATCAAAAGAGAAGGACAGATCCCGGGAGGACGAGGAGGAAGAGGAGATCGAAGAATTGATTGCACTCGATATCCTCTAGGGCGATCAAGGCGCATACACTGTCTTCTCCCTGCATCTGCCTAAATTTATTGAAATACCAGAATATTTCTATACCCGTTGGGGATAACACTCTCAACAGATCCAGGGGTGGATCCATGGAGAAACTCGTAAAAACCATAATAGTCGTCCTCCTGGCGATATTTATCCTCTACACCGGATTCATACTGGTTTTTGGGGGTTTCATCGGCGGTTGCCCCCCGGCATATCACGTGGAAAAGATATGCACCCCTGACTCCCACGGGCCTGAACCGGCGTGTGTCGTGCATATCACGGATGAAGACCTGGTCCTGCGTCCGTATTTGAAAGAGGCGTTCGATGACGAAAAACGGATAATCCTTCCGGTCGGGCATCCGATTGATCTGGTTCCGGGAAATGTTTTTGGACCCGAATATGCAATGCACCGGATGCCGCTGTCTGAAAGAGGGGAATTTGTGAATACCGTCCATACCCGGCAGAATAACGTCTGGGAGCATAACGGTACATATATCAGGTTTGTCGCGTTGGCGTGTTAAGGTGCAGAACCCCGGGAAAAGGTTATTCCCCTGGCTCACATCCCGACCGGCGGGATCTCCCGTCGAATATACGGCAATGCGATCTCGCTGATCCCGCGTTCGATCAGCTGGCAGACGATCCTTGGTTCCCATTCCTCTTGTATCGCCTCTATCACGACGATCGTGACCGCCTCGAACTCGATCATCGTCTGCTTGTTGATGCGGGTATTCTCCAGAAATTTCCTCCATCCCCACCTCTGGACCAGGGGGATGATGTAGAACCGGTCCAGGGTGACCTTCAGGAGGGCGATGATCCCTGTGAAGATGATGACGAGGATGATCGAGGTGAAGAGCATGTTTCCGAAGTGGGCAATCTCTGATATGATCACGATCAGGATGACCGATATCACGATATCGACGAGCGAGACGAGAAACGAGAGGATGGTGAAGTACCTCGTCTTCCGGTTGATGGCTGCCTGCTTCCTTTTTACGGCACGATCCATGCCGGCGGTCAGCCTGGAGAGCCTCTCCCGGTTCTCCCGGTTATAATGGCGGGAGAGGCAGTCCGCGATCCTCTCTCCTGATTTATCGACCAGCCTCTCCAGTACGTCCCCTGCCTCGCGGAGCGCCCAGTGAAGGTTGTACCGCTCCCGGTGGGCATAGACGTCATCCAGCCAGGAGAATATCTCCTCGTAACTGTCCATCTGGAGCTGGCGAGGGTCGAGTAAATCCGGATCGAACTCGTCAGGGTAGACACGCCGTATGAAATTCTGGACCCTGCAACCGAAGTCGCATGCAGTGGCCGTTTTATCCAGCGAGACCTCTATCTTCCCGTCATACGTCTTCTTCCCTGTCATCCGGCCCCTTTCACCATGTGTCCCTGGCAATCCGCCTTCTCCATCCGTTGCCCACCCGGGGCCAAAACAATTCAGACCTCCTTTCAGGCCCGCTTTGTTCCAATGAAAAAAATCCCGCCATCGGGAGGTTCCTGTTCATCCGCCACCGGATATTGTTCCTGTATCCGTTGATTCTCTCTGGAGATACAGATTTCGATTGACCGGGATTGTTTCTACGGATTCCTCTCTCTATAAAAAGGCTCTTTTCTACCGGGTGTGGGCAGGATTGATGAACCGGATACATTTTGTGGGAGCTATCCGCCCCCACGCCCCTATATGCGATGCCTGGGCCTCCGCCCCCGAAAATTCCGCGAGGCCTCCGCCCTCGACCCGGGGTGACCTGCGGTCACCTTCAGATTCACAGTCATAATTGGACAGTTGGATATGTGTTCTGTGAGGACGCCCCGGCGGCGGTTGAAGTGACTGAACTGGTATGCAGATAATAATTCGATCCGGTCTCTCCGCACAAAAGAGCGAGAGGCCAATAAAATGATATCCCACACCAGACACTATGCCGGCTTCATTTGAAGAGAATGCGAATGGACAGAGGTCCACAATCCCCTTCTCAGATCTTCCGCATCCTCTCGAACGCCATCTCCTTCCGCACGGTCCTCTTGTACTCGCGGACGCCTTTGAGTGACACTCCCCATCTCCTGCAGAGCGCCTGGATCTCCCGTGCGACGGCGTCCGGGTCCACGTTGTCCCTCCCGAGGATATGGAACATGACCAGCCGCGGTGAATCCGTCGTGTTTAAGACCTGCACCGCCAGCCGGTCGGGACCGAGACTCCGGGCGGCAAGGTCGATGATCCCGAGCGATAAAAAACCCTTCTCGGTCGGCTCGGCGATGAACTGGACGTAGAAGTAGCCCTCGGGCACGGC
>DAWO01000144.1 GCA_002509485.1 Methanolinea sp. UBA477 | reverse complement strand
CCCTCACCGCATCAAAAAACCCATCCGGGAATTCCCCGGAGTGAGCCCAGGTTCCGGTCCCGTACTATCTTTTGCCTCCTCGCTGTTTGTATGGGGAGACTGAATCGACATCCCAGTTCAGTCACTTACAACAGCCGCCGGGGCGTTCTCGCATACCAGATTGCTCAAATTTTGACTGTGGATTAGCCACGCGGTATTCTTTTCGGGAGTCGGCGTGGGCATCGCACATGGGGGTGTTGATGTCAGATAGCCCCCACACCATGTATCCGGTTCATCAATTTTGCCCACGCCAGGGAGAAAAGAGCCTGATCTTTTTGAAAACAAAATCTTATCGTTTTCAGCCGTTTTCCACATAGCAGGCCATACCGCCCGGAAGAGCATTGATCCCGTGACAGGTGTCATTCTCCTTTCACAACGGGAATTATGACCTCGAAGATAAGGGTGACGAGAACGTAGAAGACAGCTGCAGTCCCCATCGCGTAGATGAAGAAGAGTATGGGTATGTAATAGGGAATAATCGTCCTGAAATCTATGTAGGTGAGAAAATAAAGCGAAATAATAAAGATACACAGCGAATAGCCTATCGTGGTGTACGCGATCTTCCGTACACGTGTGGCACGGCTGATGAAGACAAGAACTGTTGAAAAGATGACGATTCCCAGGCAGAATGCCACAACAGAGAAGATAACGGTGAAGACACCGGGGAATTTCCCTGCTATCCAGAATGAGAGCGATGTGACCAGTACAAACAGCGGGATGACCAAAAGAAGCCTCTTGAACGATTCTATGCCGGTGAAGTAATAGAAGATCGGTTTATCGCGTGGTTCTGCAAACGAGGTCCATAATACGGCGAACGACCCCAGGTATGTGATCAGAAGCGAAGACGATACGCATATCTCCTGGAGATTGAATACCGCCCCGAATAACACCATGGTTGCAGAAGAATTCCCGGTTCCCGGAAACAATACGGCAAGGAATGCAGAGAGCGCGGAAAAGATGGATATTATCAGGAGCAGGAACCAGTTGGCCCGCAAAAAGCTCCCGAGCTGGAACTCGGTCTCCTCGATCTCGATAACAGGAACCGTTGACATCGATTGGCGAAGATTGGCCCCTATACACTGATATAATTTTCTAAAATTCCTCAAACGTATCGCAATCACCATTCACGCGACCGGGATCGGAAGATGGCAGGGCTATAGGTTTTAATAGGAAAGACCCGATAACCACGCAATACTGATCAACTTCAAACGGGGCTTTTCAGGGGATTCTCATGGTATCAATACTTGTTGTCGATGATGAGATGCAGTTTCTCGAACTGACACGCATGTTTCTCGAGAAGGGTCGGGGGATTACCGTATACACCGCCACTTCAGGAGACATGGCACTGGAGATGCTCAAGGAGAGACGGTACGATGCGATAATCTCTGACTATGCAATGCCCGGGATGAACGGCATCGAGTTCATGAAACGTGTCAGGGTTATGGGCGACGATACGCCGTTTGTCATCTTCACCGGCAGGGGAAGGGAGGACGTGGTGATCGATGCCCTGAACTTCGGAGCCGACCTCTATGTCGAGAAGGGACCCGATCCGAATTCGCAGTTCTCAGAGATCGTCTCCCGGATAAAGCAGATCGTCACGAACCGCACATTCCCGAACAACGAGAAGAAACAGTGTGAACACTGCACCACTCTCCTCCGGAACTTTCCCGGTATGGCATATTACCGGCCCGTTGAACCGGGAGACTGGATGCTGTTCGCAAGCGAAGGCACCTCTGACCTGACCGGCCATTCGCCCTCTGCCCTGGTCGCCGGGGGCAATATCAGGTACAGGGACATTATCCACCCGGCAGACCGGACCCGTGTCGAGAGAGAGAGAGAGGGTGGAACAATCAGGGAGAGAAGGCAGTTTCAGGCTGGAATACCGCATAATCACGGCAGCAGGAGTGGAAAAGGCGGTCGTCAAGGAGGGGAGAGCCGTCCGCGGGGAAGACGGGATACCGGACATGATATGCGGGTTTATCAGGGCAGCATAGAATCCGCTGACCCCCTGCATGTATGCCCTGGCACCAGGCATCCAGGGGTGTCCCGACAGAGACGGCGGCGATGCAGGTTACTGCCCCTCACTCTCGTTTCTGACCCTGAAGTTACCGAAGGGGACCCGGATCTCGAAACGTGATCCCTTTCCCGGTGTTCCGGTCTCCTTGATTGTTATTCCGGTGATGTTCAATATCTCGCGTGACAGGAAGAGCCCAAAACCGGTATTTCGCCCATAACCCCGCTTGAAGATCTCTTCCTTCTCTTTCCCGGGGATACCGACGCCGTTGTCCTCGTAGATGATCTTCGTGCCGTTCTCGTCCGGGATCGAGGTGAGCCAGATCGTGGTGACATGCTCGCCATGCCTGAGAGAGTTGTCGATGAGATTGCTGATCACGTGCTCCAGCAGGGGATCCGCATATATCTCGAGATCGTCGATGTCGGCCACGAACTTCACGGAGCCCATATCGATCGAGGCCGCGGCTCGCCTGGTGACCGATTCGAGCGACTGCCACTGGGGGGCGTATATCCCGATATCCTGGTAGGTACGGGTGAATTCGATCTGTTTTTTTATTGTCTGGGTGAGCATCTCGACCTTCTCGAAGATCTCCTTCTGTGATTCATCCTTTGGATCTTCCTTGAGCAGTTCTATGTAGAGAAGGAGCGCCGTGAGCGTGTTTAAGATATCATGCCGCGTGATGCTGTTCAAGAGTGTAAGTTTTGCATTCACGCGCCTCAGGGAATCCTCTGCCATCTTCCGGTCGGTTATATCGTGAACCGAACCGAGTACCAGGCACTTGTTCCCGATAGTCACCGGGTAATGCCTCATCTCGACGACCACCCCCCTCCCGTCGTTCCGGATCAGGACGAGTTCCTCCGGGCCGGTCGGAACTCCTTCAATGTGACGTGCCAGCAGGGATATTCCCCGTGGGATATGTTCTGGCGTCAGGATTCCGGACTTGAAGAGGTTCTTCTCCAGGATCTCGTCCCGCCGGTATCCGAGCAACTCCTCTGCCGCCCGGTTGCAGTCGATAAAGTTTCCCGACAGGTCACTCAGGAAGTAGGCGTCGGGCGCATAGTCAAAGAGTATTTGTAATCGCTCTTCAGACGACCGGCGTTCTTCCTCTGACTTTCGTCTCTCGGTGATGTCTTCCCCTATGCAGGAGAGGCCGCACACGTTCCCGAGAGGATCCCGCAGAGGCGTATTGTTCAGGACGACCTGTCGGAGTTGTCCCTCGCGGGTGAGAAACGGGCACGGAAAATTCTCTCCACCGGGCTCGTCATGAAACGCTTTTGAAAAGAGTTTTTCCATGGCAGCCTTCTCTTCCCCGGGAACAAATATGTCAATCCAGTCGGCCCCGATCACCTCGTCCCTGTCCCACCCCGACATGCCGAGAAGGTAGTCGTTGCAGAACGTGATGTGGCCTTCCCTGTCGATCTGGAATGCGATCAGTTTCAGACGTTCAAGTGCTTCCCGGAATCGCCTCTCGCTCTCGGCCAGTTCTCTTGAAAACCTGTGCCTCCTCACGGCCTCCCTGATCATGTAGATCAGTTCGAGGAAGTTCATCCGTGGATCACCGCTCTTCTGGAGGTAGAAGTCCGCCCCGTTGTTCAGGGCCTCGATGACCACCTCTTCCCTGCCTTTGCCGGTGAATATGATGACAGGAGTCTCATCCTTCCTGGCCTTCATCTCGCGGAGAAACTCGAGCCCGTCCATCCCCGGCATCTCGTAGTCCAGGACGACCGCATCATACTCCTTTGATAGCAGCATGGCATGTCCCTCGGATGTGGATGTTGTCGTGAAGAGCTCAAGGTCCTCTTCCCTGCCGAGAACGCGCCGTGCAAGATCTAAAAGATCCTCGTCGTCGTCTACAAGCAGAACAGAGATCATGGGGCATGCAATCCTGGATAAAAACAAGATATCACTTGCTTTTCAACTCTGATAAGCATATCGCACCATGAAAGCCCCAAAATCTCTCATCGTCCCCGTTTGAGGGGGCTTTCACGGTGAAAACAGGCGGGCACCGACACTGCGTGCCGGGTCCCGCTCATCCTCCCTCCCGTGACCACCCCCGGCGTTCCCGGAGCATGGACATGGGCGTCCTCAGGCCTCTTGCCCCTCCCACGTGGCTGGATAACGAGGGTGATGGCGTCGGCGAGGCGGACAGGAGAAGCCCCCTCGCTGCAGATCGGGTAGTCCTGGTCGAAGCGACGGAGGGCACGGGCGAAACGGTCAAGGATCTGCTGCCGGTTTCGAAGCAGGCTCTTTTCCAGGCCCATCATCTGTTCAAAGACCAAAGAGATCGATCAAGGTGCTGGTCATCCAGTCGATCTCACAGGTGTAGCCAAACATCCAGACGATCTTTGAACTTTTGACCGTGTTCATGAATTCCTCCACGTTTGACCCGACCGTGCACGATCCGAGA
>DAWO01000052.1:14238-14762 GCA_002509485.1 Methanolinea sp. UBA477 | reverse complement strand
AACCCCCAGGAGCGTCTGAGACAGGGGGTTGCATCCCCTGAACCCCCCGCATGCGATACTTGGTGGGCAGAGTGGACCGTGTACCATAACCCCAATATATTCACTATCGTATTGAAAGCGAAGCGCTGCCCCGGGAGTATCTACATGCGATATACAGTTAGCAGGGTGGACAGGGGATTATGATGATTTGACCCGGAAAATTTCATCTCCTCTTTCCTCTCAAAATAGTGTTTGATGAACCACACAACGATCCAGATCGAGACGGGAGGAGAAGGGGACATCGTGGACATCACGCCCCAGGTCAAAGCAGCGGTCAGTAAGAGCGGGATAAAAGAAGGCATGGTGAATGTTTTCGTGAACGGTTCAACCGCTGCGGTGACCACGATTGAGTACGAACCGGGAGTTCTCTCCGATCTCAGGAGGGCCCTGTCGGTGCTTGCCCCTGACAATATCACCTATGCACATGACAGTCGGTGGGGTGATGGAAACGGCCGTTCGCACGTGAAGGCGTCCCTTGTCGGGCC
>DAWO01000052.1:10855-14139 GCA_002509485.1 Methanolinea sp. UBA477 | reverse complement strand
GGATTTAGGCCAGGGGAATAAAATCAGTCGAGCGGAATGGTCTCGAGCTGGGAGACGAGTTCCCATATCCGGGTCCGGGCATGGACGGGCATGTTGGGATCATTGCTGATCTCGTCGATTTTTGAGATTGCCTCCGCCGCACGCAGGCCGATACCCTTGTTGTTATTCATCAGCAGCTGGCGGGTTTCGTCGGCCACCCGGCGGATATTTCTTGGAATGGTACTGTCATCCATGATGTGCTGAAGCATCTGGATGCAGTTATCGATAGTCTTGTCAGGATCTGTCATGAATGTCCCCTCGTTATCTTCTTATTAATACTTATATTCGCACTTATATACTTTAATAAAAGACCCCATGGGGGGACCACTCTTATGAAACAAGCTGACGAGATAATGGCCCAGTACCTTCTCAAAGGGGGGAAAATGCTCGCAAAGACCTGTCCGGCATGCGGATGCCCGTTGTTTGAAATCAAGGGAGAGACGCTGTGCGTCGTCTGTGAAGAGGAACGCCGGCAAAAGAAGGATGATGACGGGGAAAAGAAGCAACCTCGCGGTAAAGAAGAGGAAGATGAAGAACCCCGGAAGGAAAAGGGGTCGCATCCAGGAGTAAAAGAAGCTGTCGAGGATACCCTCATCGCGTTGTGCAACCGGATCCGCGACGAACCTGATCCCGAACGGGTGAAACTACTGGCAAGCGCCCTGAAAAAGACGGCAGAAGCACGTGAGATGCTGGACTAGTCGTACTTCTTTCCTGCCAGTTCGAATATTCGCCGGGCCCGCCCTTCTCCTATCCCCTTCACTTTTACAAGTTCGGCCAGGTCGGCATCGACCACCCCGCGCACGGACCCGAAATGCTCCAGGAGGAGCCGGGCATTCTTCAGGCCGATGTCGGGAAACGAGGCGATGATATTCTCCTGCTGGTGGCTGACCGACTGGCTGGATCTTCGGAGAGGCACTTTCCGTTCACCGCCTTCGCTCTCCTCCCGTCGTGCCAGGACCAGGATCATCTGGGCGGTATCCTCCTCATCTTTTGTGAAGAGGATAGAGACTCCAAGATCGACGGTAATTGCGGCGAGCACCCCCCGTATAGCGTTCGGATGGATGTCTCGCTGGCCGGCAAGGTCGCCGCCTTCGATGATAAGGACGGGCCGGAGGGCATGTGCGGCAAGGTCCCTTACCTGTCCGAGGAGGTCGCGTTCCACGAGGGTATCCACGAAATCCCGTGCGGTCTTCCGCTCGATGAGTATACGGTCACCGATCGCGTAGTCTCCGAACGCCAGCCGCCGGAGCGTGATCGACGCGCCGGTCTCGCTCAGTATCTCGACGACCTTCGAGGACGTCTCGCGGTCGTCGACGACGATAGCCGGGCCCTCGCAGAAAGACCCGATGAGAGCCTGTCCGCCCTCTGCCTCCACCGCTGACGCCCGGAAAAAATCTCTTGACGGGGAACCGGCAAGCCGCCGGATCCCGGACTGCATCGTCTTCTCCCGCGACTTGCTGACGAACAGGTAGGTCTCGTCCGATGTCCCCTTCGTGACGAGGATGACGATCTTTCCGCTTCCGCTCCGGCCCGTTCTTCCTTTCCGCTGAATGCTCCGTATCTCTGACGGGACGGCCTCGTAGAAGATGACAAGATCGGTCGAGGGGACATCCAGCCCCTCCTCACCGACAGAGGTGGCTGCAAGCACCTTGAACTCCCCTTGCCGGAACCTCTCGAGAGCCTCGATCTGCTTCTTCTGCGAGAGTCCCTTCTCCGCATCCCTGGCAGCCTGTCCGACAAACCTCTGGCACTCGATCCCCTTCTTCCCAAGGGTTTCCACGATCTGCTGCACCGTGTCGCGGAAGGTGGCGAAGATGATTATTCTGCTCTCGGGATACTGTTCCAGCTGATCGCGGACCACATCATACAGCATATCCATCTTCGGATGGATCTCCTCTCTCCATGACATGCAGCGTTCGAGCAGCCTGATGAAGAGGGGATCCCGTGCGAGGCGTTCGCTGGCTTTTGAGGCCCCTCCGGCAGTGCCTTCGGAGAAGAGCCGCGTGATATACGTGGTCAGGATCCGGCTGCCCTGGGACTCGGCAAGGGAGACTGCGTGGCGGAGCTTCATGCATTCCGCGTAGATGGACGCTGCCTTGTATGCAGCAGGGTCACGGTCCTGGATCCGCGCCTGTATCTGTGCATTGAGCGCATTCAATGACTTCATCGAGAGCTGGCTCCTGGGAGGCGGGGAAAACCCGAGATTCGAGAGTATCTTCAACCGGCTGTCCAGGAGGCGGTTCAGGTCATCCACCGCGTGTGAGAGCTCCTCTGGGAGGCGGAGATCGATTATCTCGATCTCTCTCTCGTGGATGTACGGGATGACGTCGCTGTCATGCTCCGATCGCGTCTCGACCATTTGTATGCCGAGGTTTTCGATGACCTCGTCCACCTTCTCGCCCTTTCCCCCCGGTGAGGCGGTCATTGCCAGGACGAGCGGATTTTTCGCTGAAGCCAGGTATCGTTTGGCGATAAAGACGTACGCATAGTTTCCGACCGCCCGGTGGCACTCGTCGACGATCAGGAGTGTCACGTCCTCGAGCGTGTAGCTTCCGGCGATGAGGTCGTTCTTTATCACCTGCGGAGTGGCAAAAATGGCCTTCCCATCACGCCACTCGGCGGCACGCTGTTCCGGTGCGGTCTCACCCGTGAACATGATGAGCTGCCCCTGATCCCCTTTTGCGTCGGGGAAAACCAGGAACTGCCTGAAAAAACGGAGGTGCTGCTCGACAAGGGGTTTTGTGGGGGCGAGCATGAGGATCTTGCCCCCGTCGTTATGGAGGCGGGATGCCGCCACGAGGAGGGCTACAGCGGTCTTTCCAAGGCCTGTCGGAAGCACCACCATGGTGTGCCCCTCGAGGGCTTTTAAGGCGATGGAGAGCTGGTATTCTCTTGATTCAAGGGAATCAGGGAGAATAAGAGGGTGGGTGATGCAGGACATGGCCTCTAGAGATCCGAAAACACAACCTTTCCTTCCACGAGCGACCTGACGGTTGCAGCAAGCTCCCTGATTGGTATCCTCACCTGTCCCATGCTGTCCCGGTCCCTGAGCGTGGCCGTGCTGTCTTCCTTTGTATCATAGTCCACGGTGACCGCAAACGGAGTCCCGATCTCGTCCTGTCTCCGGTAACGTCTCCCTATCGCGCCCGAGTCGTCGTATTCGACGAGCAGGCCCTCGTTTTTGATGGCGTCTGATACCGACTCCGCAATCTCGCAGAGGCCGTCACGGGCAAGGAGTGGAAAGA
>DAWO01000052.1:0-10766 GCA_002509485.1 Methanolinea sp. UBA477 | reverse complement strand
GTCGAGGTCGATAGTGACTCCTTCCGGACCGGGGACGTGCCTGCAGAGGGCATCTGCAACCGCTTTTGCCTTTCCACGGAACCTGGGCCCGAGTGCGCCCATATTCGGGCTCACGCGGACCTGCCGTTCCTTTCTCGGGGTTTCGTATGGAAGGAAGACGACGAACCTCTCGCCGCTCTGCCTCTGGTGGGCCAGGAGATCGTAATCTGTGCGGTCTGCAATCCCCACGGTCTCCACCCACCCGAATCTCGCTGACAGGATCTCTGCATCCCAGCAGTCAACTGCGTAATGAGCCCGCTCGTCAGGCAGGTGCTGGCGGAACCGGAGTTTTTCCGGGTCGACGCCTATGGTTACGAGGAGCTGGTGCGTGAGAGCCAGGTAATAGGCGACGTACTGGTTTGCCACGAGACCATTCGAGACCGCCGTCTCCATGGTGACAACCACCGGATCGCCTCCCTGCACCTGCTGATCGATTCCGAAGAGCGGCATCTCGTATGCGGCATACCTTTCAAAGCAGGGATGGTCTTTCTTCTCCGGATGGACGAATATCTCGGCTTCGGCCTGGGTAAACTCCCTCAACCGGATCATTCCCTGTCGTGGCGATATCTCGTTTCGGTAGGATTTTCCTATCTGGACTGCACCGAAGGGGAGCTTGTCCCGGTAAAACCGGAGCAGGCGCGCGAAATCGGTGAACATCCCCTGTGCGGTCTCAGGCCGGAGGTATCCCTTCCGCTGGGAACCCGGACCGATGGTCGTCTCGAACATGAGGTTGAAGTTGAAGACCTCGACTGCTCCCAGCGCCTCGCCGCATGCCGGGCACGGAAGTGTGCAGATCACCCGTGTCAGCTCCTCTGAACTCATCGTGGATGCGCCGGATATGTTGTGGCCCTCTGCCACATGGTCGGCTCTCAGGTACTCCCTGCATGCCGGGCACTGGCACATCTTGTCAGAGAATCCCTTCACATGGCCCGATGCGATGAAGATATCCTCCTGGCCGATTGTCGGGCATTCGATCTCGTAGTAGCCCTCCTGGATTATGTAAAATTGTCTCCAGATATTCTCGATCCTGCGTTTCATCATCGAACCGAGCGGGCCGTAGTCGATAAATCCCGCCACAGAACCGTAGCACTCCGATGTCGGCCAGATGAATCCTCTCCTTTTGGCCAGATCCATTATTTTATCATATACGTCACTCATGGTGCTCACAGGTGTGTTTTCATATCTTGGGTTTTTAGGAAGAAAAAGGTGTGGAGGACTTGCCTGAAGGCAAACGCATCAGTCCCGGTTGTCCCGTTCCGCCGTCTGCTCCCGTCCATGCTGTGTATCCATATCCCGGGCCATGGATTCTCAAGAATTTGCCCTGAATCCTTAAAACAAAGGGTTTTTCCTCCGGGATGATTGAAAAGATACTCTTAAATATCTTGGCAAGTATCTTATTCGGTATCACCCAATTGTGAGGCTCATGCAAGACGACAACAGAAAGAACCAGCTTCTCGAGCTTTTTACCAATATATCAGGCAAAACCAAGATTGTCGAGCCTATGAAGAAGATTCACGGCACATTACGTGACAGGGAGGCGGTCGAACGGGAGATTGCCCTGATCATGCGTGAAATTCTTGAACAGGGGCATTTCAAGACGAAATTAAAACCCATTCAACTGGCAAAACTTGTATCCGCCTACTATACCGGTAAAAACGACACAGAGATCGCGAGGGAACTCGGTGACGAAAAACTCTCAAAGACGGTGGCGAGGGCCCGGGTACGGTTGAAATTGTTCAGGGACCTGGATTTCAAGATGCCGTTTGACCAGGAGAGGATGGAGGATCTCATCGATTCGGGAAAGACAATGAAAGAGGTGAGCGAAGAACTCGGGGTCAGCCCGTCGACACTCCGTGAATACCGGCACGTCATCGAGCAGAGGGACGACACAACCATCGACAACTATCTTGAACGGATAAAGGACGTCATGGAGGACCGCGATCTCTCTGAGCAGATGACAAGAAGCGCGACAAAGGATGCTCTCGGCGAATCGATCGATATCACCGAGGCCGAGATGATCGACGTCACCTGATCATTTCACCTTTTATCCGCATCATTTTTCACAGATAAGAAGCCAGACACTACGGTATGGAACTTACCTGGTACGGACACTCCTGCTTTCTCCTGAAGGGTGATGTATCGGTCCTCGTCGATCCCTTCGTCCCCGACGGGGAGGCACCGAAAGATGTGGACATCGTGGCGGTGACCCACGGTCATGCCGACCACCTCGGCGAGACGGTGGCGCTCAACCGGCCGACCGTCGCCATCAACGAGGTGGCGAAATACCTGGCATCCAAAGATCTTGATGCCGTGGGAATGAACATCGGCGGATCGATCGAGCTTTGCGGAGTGAAATTCACAATGACACAGGCCATACATTCCGCCTGGATAGAGGAGGGGGGACTCGGTTTTGCCGGCGGAGGATCGGCCGGGTTCGTCATCGGCATGAACGAGAAGAGGGTATACCATGCCGGCGATACCGCGCTCTTCTCCGACATGAAGCTCATCGGCGAGCTCTGGCACCCCGACGTCGCCATCCTGCCCATCGGTGACCGGTTCACCATGGGTCCTGCGGAGGCGATGATTGCCGCCCGGTACGTCGGCGCACCGCTGGTGATCCCGATGCACTACAACACCTGGCCGGCAATCGAGCAGGACCCGTCATATTTCAGGCAAGCGCTCGAGCGGACAACGGATCACAAGGTTTGCGTGATGAACCCGGGAGAGACGATCGAGATATGAGACAGGGGGCCGAACAGGCGGCTCCTCGTGTCACCATATATCATTCGTAACTGTGGTGTCTGCTAAATCGCCTCTCTTGCGACAGACCAATCACCGTCAAAACCTTCACATGCAATCCGGGAGGCAATGAAAAAGACGGTCCAGAATATACTTGACCGAATCGATCCAGCTATTCCCCGCTGGAAATATTCCGTACGTATTCGAGGACGGAGATGGCATCAATACGCTTTTGATCAACCGCGTGCTCTACGGCAAAGGACCGGAACAGTTCTGCAGCATCTCTCCCGACGAACGGAATTGCTGCATCGGCGACTGAATCATATGTCCTGTCAGGAAAATACAGGGACCGTCCGGCTTTTATGATCATCTCTGCGCACTTTTCATCAATTATCCCCTCTTTTTCCGCACGGCTGAGAGTTGCACGTATATTGACCATCGGTTCGGACAGAGGGACCCATGTGTCGGGATCAAAGACCAGTGCAACCTCGTCATCGGCAACAAGTCTCCCATCCCTGAATGCACGGTAGATCTCTCCCACCCCTAACATACCGAAGGTGTCGAGTTCGGCCGCACGAAGCGCCCCCATACTGGAGGATCCGACAACCGTCACCCCGGAACGAAGGGCGAAAAGGATCTCCCTGTGCGACACAGCGCACTCCTGGAAAAAAACCCCGTCTATCAGGCAGATGATCTCCGCACCGTGCCTTGCAGCCAGTTCTATGTCACCGCGAGCTGCAGGCGGGCGGTATTCCACATCGAGGATCGCGCGGGCACTCTCGCGGTCAATGCTTGGACCGAGAAATACGACTATTTCCTGCATCTCTGCACCGTGCTCCAATTCGCTCCGGGTCCATGGCAAAGACCTCAAGTCCGGGTACGATTACCCTGACGACCGGTACTCCGATATGTTCCCGTGTCAGGTCAGCAACGACTGCGCGCCCGATGCCGGTGTCCCTCAGGCGATCGAGGACAAGATTGATGTCGACGAGGAAATCAGCGCTGTCTGATGATGCTATCGTCGAAAAATCTTTCTTTTCGGCATCTTCAAACCACCGGCGGTTCAGGCGCTTCGTCCTCTCATAACCGATCTTCTTTCGTACATATGCGGTATCGGTGTCCTCCCGGGCGCCGTGTATCTGTGTCAGCCGACTCTGTGCAACCTCTGTGAGGGCACGGAGGAGCGCGACTTCCGGGTTGGTGTGGGCCCCCATCCCGATTGTCAACAGGGCAGGGTCCCTGAGCTCGGTATCATCCGAGACGGCAGCAAATGTCGGCACCCCGATATCACTCGTCATATCCCTGATAATGATCTCGACCCCGGCTGATGCGAATTTATCCATCAAACCGGCCGCGATGCCGTCTTCTATTCCGATCACAATGGGACAGGGCCTCCCATGCATCTCGGCAAGTGACCAGGCGTCACGCTCGATAACTTCCATGAGGCCATGAAAAACCGCCTCTTCCATGGTATTGCCTGATGCGAGACCGTTGGTATTCGTCCTGAACAGGCGGCCGTGTGACATGGCCAGCGGGTGGAAGACTGCATGAGCAGGGACGAGGACATCCTCGTTCCGAATGATGTCATAACCGCCTGTCCATGAAACAGGGATATCGGCCGGAACTCCTGCGGGCAGGATCAGTTCGGCTGGATCGAGGGCGGTTCTGCCGATGGAGAGCTCACTGTATCGCCCCTTCAGGAGTGTCGGGTCGAGGTCATCCGGTTCCGCCGAACAGCGTTCTATGCCCTCCATAATCGCGGAGACTTCAGCCTCGACGGGTGTCGCTCCCTTGCCGTTGTAGACCGTTATCGCACCGGAACCTGCAGCAGGCCGGATGCTGGAGAATACAGGTATTCCTATCCTGTCAAGATCGGTAATATCTGCAACCCGTGTAATTCCTGCTGCAGGGAGGAGTTTTCGCACCCGTGAGAGTGTGACATCGGGAGGTACCGCTCTCTGGGTCTCGGACATATACTGCTTCGGACACGATTCCATGTGGATCATTCTATCCACTCCGGGTACTCTCCCCGCACCCATTCACAACCATCCTTCCGGTACTCCTTCTTCCAGATAGGAACAGACTGTTTTATTCGCTCAATAACATACCGGCAGGCATCAAAGGCTTCTTTTCGATGCGGTGCACCAACAATGATAACCAGGATTGTCTCACCAACGAACAGCGACCCTGTTCTGTGGACTATGGAGACGGATGAGACAGGATAGGTATCCATCGCCTCGTTGCGAATTTTTTCAAGCTCCATGACGGCGGCCTCTTCATATGCCTCGAGCTCTATCCGTTCAATTCCGTCGTCCCGTGCTATTCCCGTAAATACGACCAAAGCACCCGTATCGGGCTGTTTAGCAGCCTCGATGAGCCGTCCTGTATCGATCTCTTCACTACTTACTTTTATCAAGCCCGATCACCCGCCTGCAACAGGAGGAAACAGTGCTACCTCATCGTCTTCGGCAAGATGCACATCACGAGTCTCATCTCTTCTTATACGCCGCCTGTTGACCATCACAATAATATGCCGCTTTAATTCCCCGTCATCCCCAAAGAGGCAGTCCCTCTGGACTGCCGGGCCGGATCGGAAAATATCAAGGATGTCCGCAAGTTTTGCACCTTCAGGAAGTTCTAATTCCAGATCTCCACCGAATATCTCCCTGAATTGGGCAAATGTGCGGATCTTTACCTTCATCAAAATCACCTCCGGCTCCCGCAATCCGGGCACGCCGGATCCCTCTCAACGGGTATCGTCTCCATCTCGGTACAGGCCCCGTTCCATATCAGGAGCCTTCCTGCGAGCAGCCCGTCCATCCCAAGAAGATACTTCACTGCCTCATTCGCCTGGATCGACCCGATTATACCCGCAGTAACCCCGATAACAGGGCATATCTCTGGCGGAGGGGGATGCGGGAATATGCACCTGAAGCAGGGTGTTTTTCCCGGGATTATGGTCGTAGCCTGGCCTTCAAAGCCGCGAATTGCTCCATGGATCAATGGTATCCCGCCCTGAACCGCAATCCTGTTTAGCAGGTAACGGGCTTCAAAGGTATCCAGGGCATCTATTATCAGGTCGGCATCTCCCACAAGTTCGAGTGCATTCTGCTCACAGATCTCGACACCGAAAGCCCGGATTGAGATTTCAGAATTCAGGTCAAGGAGTTTTTCAAGAGCCGAATCCGTCTTTTTCCGGCTGATATCCTGTTCACGGTGAAGGATCTGGCGGTTCAGATTTGTCAGTTCGACTTCGTCACGGTCAGCTATCCGGATCTCTCCTATGCCTGCAGCAGCAAGATAAAGTGCGACAGGGCACCCCAGTCCTCCGGCGCCGGCAATGAAGACCGTTGCATCCTTCAGCCTCTGCTGCCCGACCTCCCCAAACAGAAGGATTTGACGGCTGTATCGTGACAGCTCACGCTCATGAAGAGATGAACTCACGCGCCTCTCTCCAGATATACATGAAATTGCTGCATTGTCAAACTGTCTCTCTCCTGGACTCATCGCGTACTCGATAAGGAAAAGATCTTCTCCTGCATAGTAATTCACATTTGTGAATCAGCTGCCGGGATTCATGTGTGGATTGTTTTCCCTGGTGTGTGGGCTGCTGTCGCAGATGAACTGATGAGATGCGGAATATCGCGCCGGGAGTTGCCTTTCAGGGGGTGGAATGATACCCGTCAGTGAGAGAGGCAGAGAAGGGTATCCGGTACGCCATTCATGCCCGGTTTGGTGAAATGGGTAAGGCAGAGACAGGGAGGATATACACCCAGATGACACCTGCAGATGAAAGAAGGATAATTCAGGCGATTTGTGCGCACGAGGGCATGATTTTCTGTGTAGGCTTGTTTGGTTCATATATTATTCTGATATCGTATTTAAGGTTCTATTTTCCGTTTTTACGAGAGGATGTAGCCAAATAAACGAAACAGGGCGATATTCTGTTACTTCGACAGACACGTTTATTCTCTGGCTTTTTCGGGTTAAAGAACGGTGCATTGTCGTGCACGTGGCAGTGTACTATCCAGCCGTCGAGGTCTGCCGGGACCGCTTCACTGTCAGGGGAATGGGCAAAGAAGAGCTCAAGGTCAGCATAGTACAGGTGCAGGCCGTCGATGGGACCGGACAACTGGTGGTCATGGTTGCCACGTGCCATGACCCTGATGCCATTGAGCCTGCCCTGGTATTCACGCGGAGTGCGCCTGCCGGCTCAGGGATAGATCACCACAGAGGATCACGCAGATGGGTGCACGGTCCCGGTTCCATCGCTCAATGAGTGCGTGCTTCATCTCATTCACGCCGGAGAACGGGCGGTTACAGGACTTGATGATATTCCGGTGCCCGAAATGTGTGTCTGATGATGTGAATATGCTGCGGTCCATGGTCATGGGTGCCTGTCTGTTATCGTCTCTCCGCACTCCACGCACCTCCATCCCACAGGCACGAACCGATCGACCATCCGGATATGACAATTCGGGTGTGAGCATGCTGGCGGCCTTTCCGCGCGACATACGTATGTACAGATACCCGAGAGAAAATGAGGCTTTTGCGAGGAATTCACAATTTGAATTTTTGAAAAAGAGTGAGTTATGATATATCAAAAATCGGTCATAATCCTGAACTGGTCGATCTCTTCCTTGTTCATCCGCTCGAGGAAAATTTCTGCTGCATTCCTGATATCCTTGCTTGCGGTGATCGCCCGCCCCACCACGAGGATGTCTGCGCCTGCCGCCATCGCGTCTTTTACCACGTTTGCCCTGATGCCTCCGGCAGTCGCGACAAGGAGCTTTTTACCAGCCGCTTTCTTGAGCGCCGGAATATTGCCCCAGGCATGTGCAGTGTCTTCCGCGTCGATCGCCCTGTGGAGCTCCACAACGTCGGGTTTCATCGAGAGGCTCTTTATCACCTTGACCGGATCGGGAACATTCAGCATGTCGATGATCGAGTAGATCCCGGTCTTCTTCGCCTCTGCAATGGCCTTTTCAAGCGTGGGAAGAGGGGCAAGACCTGATATGACCACGGCGTCCGCGGATGCGTCGGCAGCCATCCTCGCCTCGAGGTTCCCCGTGTCGAGCACTTTTAAGTCGGCGATGATGAAGGCATTGGCCCTGATCTTCCTGATCTCCCCGATGATATTCAGCCCGAATTTCTTGATCAGCGGTGTCCCGGCCTCGATTATCAGGTGGTCGTTCTCGGGCAGCTCGGAGAGCACCCGGACGACCTTCGCCATCTCGACGAGGTCGAGGGCCACCTGCAGGTACGGGGGGTCCCAGAGGCGCTGGACCTTGAAGCCCATGACGGCGTGGGCCGCCCTGTCCTTCTCGTAGAGCAGGGTCTTTTTATCCGGGAACCCTTCAAACGCCCTTGAAATCGCAAGTTTCGTCGCCCCGTAATTGTACCGGTATATCCGGTTGTAGTCGGCGGCATCAGGGGAGAGATAGGCGCTTGCAAGGATCACCATGGATTCGAGATCCGTGTTGCCGAATACACCTTCCTCCACGCAGTCCGATACGGCCTTGGCCACCGCGGCCTGGACCGGCCCGAAGATCTCCCTGACCTGCGAGTCCTTCTTCAGCGTGACTTTCGGGATAACCAGGGTTGCCGGTTTTGCGAGCAGGTTGGGCCGTATTACGGCCAGGAGCGGGGTGTGGCCCGCAGAGAGCTGAGAAAGGGCGTTTGCGAAGGCAGTTCCCACCGGCCCCTCCTTCTCACCAATGATCAGGTCGACGTGGGCGAGCTCGGGCCCGTCTCCCACGAGTGCTTCTCCAATAAGATACATGAAATTCTCCTTATCCTGACTAGTATGTGTGACTGGCTGGTGATAAATATATCAAAAAGGAATGCAGGGTGACGGCTGAGCAGGGAATGCAATTGAAAAATCTATCCTTCCCTGCACGCATTGCGGCTGACCGACTCTTCAGGACAGCCCTTCCCGATCCCGTTCGGTGAAAACCTCTTTTGCCGCGGCCATTCCGTTCAGTGCAGCCGGAAACCCGGCATAGACTGCCATCATCATGATGATCTCCACGACTTCGGTGCGTGACACTCCCACATTGAGGGCTCCGTTGATATGCACCTTCAGCTGGGGAGCAGCGTTCCCGAGCGCCGTGAGTGCCGAGACGACTGCAATCTCGCGTGACCGCAGGTCGAGACCGGGCCTGCTGTAAATATCCCCGAAAGGGAACTCGATGGTATAACGGCCGAGATCCGGGGCGATATCTTCCAGGCTTTCGATGACCTGCTCACCGATCCTGCCGTCCACTTCCTTCAACTTCTCCCAGCCCCTTTCATACCGTTCGTTTGTCATGGTCATCATGTACGCGTTGGCCTGCAGGAAAATAAAGAAAACGCGCTAATGCACAGGTTGTCAACAACGAAGGTCTTGTCGGATAAGAAGGTGTCAAGAAGATGTGGGGTCGGTGAGATTTGAACTCACGATCGACGGGTCTCTCCGACATGCGTCAGTGCTCCAACGGATCATCACCAATCAGGAGACCCATTGTTCATCATTCACACGACGCGAAAGACCGCTGGAGCCCGTCGCCATTCCGGACTAGGCCACGACCCCTTTCTTGATAAAATCGTAGTTTGCCGATTTAACTCTTGTGTATTTGACCGAATCAGTAGTCATATATTGTCTGGATGCGCCATAATATAGGATGGTTCAGGGCAGTTATGACTGTGGCACTTCGACGTTTCCGCTCCTCGGATTGACCATGGGTGAGATGTTAAACGAGATCTCGGGGAGATATCCGGAGAGCGAAGCATTGGTCTCGGTCCACCAGGGTATCAGGTGGACGTACCGCGAATTTTTGGAGAAGGTGAACGCAATTGCACGCGGTCTCATGGCAATCGGCGTCGAGAAGGGGGACCGGGTCGGAATATGGGCCATGAACCACGCGGAATGGGTCGTCGTCCAGTTCGCCACCGCCAAGATCGGGGCGATCATGGTGAACATCAATCCTGCCTACCGTACCTACGAGCTCGAATATGTCCTCAAGCAGGCCGAGATCCAGACCCTTATCCTCCAGGGGCGGTTCAAGACCTCCGACTATGTCGGCATGTTCTACGAGGCGTGTCCTGAAGCCTACGAATCCCGCCCCGGGAGGCTGAACAGCGAGAAGTTCCCGTTCCTGAAGAATATCATCCATATCGGCGAGATCCCCTACAACGGGATGTTCCTCTGGGGGGAGATCGAGGAGAAGGGGGAGAAGATCAGCACCGACGAGCTCGTTGCACGGGAGGAATCGCTTGACTTCGACGACGCGATCAATATCCAGTACACGAGCGGGACGACGGGATTTCCCAAGGGAGTGGTGCTCTCCCACCACGGCGTGCTGAACAACGGCTATATCATCGGCGAGGGGATGAATTTCACCGAGAAGGACCGCCTCTGCATCCCTGTCCCGTTCTACCACTGTTTCGGCATGGTCCTCTCGAACATGGCCTGCGTGACGCACGGTTCGGCCATGGTGCTTCCGTACCCGGCATTCGACGCGGAAGCAGTGCTCCAGACTGTCCAGAACGAGCGCTGCACGGCCCTCCACGGAGTACCGACCATGTTCATCGCGGAACTCTCCCACCCGGACTTCGAAAAATATTCCATGAAGACGCTCCGGACGGGCATCATGGCAGGATCGCCCTGTCCTATCGAGGTGATGAAGGAGGTGAACAGGCGGATGAACATGTCCGAGATCGTGATCGTCTACGGGCAGACCGAGACATCGCCCGGCATAACGATGACCACGACGAGAGATCCCGTGGAACGGCGGGTATCGACGGTCGGAAAGGTCTTTCCCCATACCGAGGTCAAGATAATCGACCCGAATTCCGGAAAGATCGTGCCGAAGGGCGAGGTGGGGGAGATCTGTGCACGGGGCTACATGGTGATGAAATGTTATTACAACAATCCCAGCGCCACGCACGCAACCCTCGACTCCAACAGGTGGAACCATACCGGCGATCTCGGGACGATCGACGAGGAA
>DAWO01000134.1:6477-10430 GCA_002509485.1 Methanolinea sp. UBA477 | reverse complement strand
GACGAGCCATTTCTTTGTTCATTCGGATCTGCGTATCTCGTTGTAGAGGATCACGAGCGAGAGGCTTATCAGGTTGAGCGTGGTCGCCGCGTACCACAAAACGGATTCAAGCCGGGTGAGAATGGTAATCCAGCCGGACCAGAGCATCGCGGATATGATGCAGAACGTGAGCAGCGTGTCAAATGCCAGGAAAACCATCGGTCTCTTGAACAGCCGTCCGAACTGCGCGATCGTGCAGTATTCGAACGGAGCTTCCATGCCGACGATATCGAGTATTGCCCGGCCGGTATTCATCACCAGGTCGGCTCCCGCCCAGAGGATGACCACCCATCCAAAGAGATCGAGCGCAGTTCCCGGTGCCACCCGGACGGCCGTCACGCCAAAGAGCAGCTTGAATATGCAGAACGGGATCCCGATGGTCGCGCTCAGAAATAACGGTCTTGAAAAGATATCCTGGAGCGTATCGGCTTCCTGGCTGGTGACGGTATCCTGTTCCATCGGGCTCTCTCCGAAAATTATCGGTCAATGATCGCACGGGTTAGTCGAATACGTGACTGGATCCAGACTGGTGCGACGAAGATATAAAAAAACTCTCAATTTGTTCCAGACCGGCACGAGATCATCCCGGGAAACAGGAGGACCCGGGTGAGATGCGAACGCGGTGCACAGTCTCCTGGCACAACAGGCAGGGTTTAATCGTGTATGTTGCGAAATATTTTTTCACAGATGGGAACATTTTCGCCCGGGGATGTCGTGCTTGTCGCGGTTGCCCTCGGCAAAAGAGACGCAAAAAAAGTCCGTCCCGCAGTCATTGTCGCGGATACCGGCAACGGGAGCTGGCAGGCATGCCCCGTATCAAGCACGCCCTCGTATGACTCCCCCTCGATTCTGCTCGATCTCAAGGACTTCAAGGAAGGAGGCCTCGACATCATGCAGGAGAGCTATATCCTGGGCGGTTTTTCCCTGATCATACGGGCATCAGACATTATTGCAAAGAAGGGAAGACTCTCGGACACAGCGCTCGGTGACATAATCTCTCTTGTCTCCGGAACTCCTGGAAGGTGAATTGACCGCACGATCATTGCATGGCACCGGCAGACCCCTGGTGTGTCGTCTCGAGGAAGGCCATGATCACAGCCGGAAAAAGAAGACCGGGGCCCTGGTAATCCGGAGATCAACGAGGTCTCTTCCAGCAATCAATACCATTATTTTCTCCCGTGATCAGTGAGAGCGTATGAAACAACCAAATCCCATCCAGGCAGCACTCTTTCTCGTGCTCCTGGCAATCGGCCTCCCGGACACTCCTCCCGTCCCCGGGCGGCATACTCTTTCTTGCAGGTGCGACCGTGACCCTGATCGTCGCACTCACCATCCCGGCAGCCATCCAGCTGGCAAACCAGTGGGAGAGAGCAGTCATCCTCAGGCTTGGGAAGTACAAAGGTTTCTATGGCCCGGGCATCTTCCTGATATCCCCGCTTGTCGAATCCGTCGTCTACTGGATAGACACGCGGATCATCACCACGTCGTTCACCGCCGAAAAGACGCTCACGAAGGACACCGTGCCTGTCGATGTGGAGGCGGTACTCTTCTGGAAGGTCGTGGACGCCCGGAGAGCGGCGCTCGAGGTGGAGGACTACCGGGCGGCGGTGAGCTGGGCGGCGCAGACGGCGCTTCGTGAAGTCATCGGGCGCTCAAACCTCGCAGAGATGCTCGAAGGAAGGGAGAAACTCGATCTCGAGCTCCAGCAGATCATCGAACACCGCGCCGGGCACTGGGGCATACATGTCTCGTCCGTTGAGATCCGGGACGTGCTCATACCCGGCGAACTCCAGGACGCCATGTCGATGCAGGCGCAGGCGGAACGCGAACGCCAGGCACGGGTAATTCTCGGAGACTCGGAGCGCCAGGTTGCGCAGAAATTCGAAGAAGCTGCACGGGACCTACCAGGACAACCCGACGGCGCTCCACCTCCGGGCCATGGACATGCTCTACGAAGGGTTGAAAGTGAAGGCGACACTGGTCATCGTGCCAGCAACCGTGCTTGACACCATGACGCTCGGAGACACGTCGGGAGTGATCGCGCTCTCGCAGACGGTTGGAAAACAGGCCGGGGGAAAAAAGGCCTCCGATCAGGAGAAAAAGGAAGAATAATCCCGAAAAAACCGTAAAAAATATCCGGGATAATCCACCATGCTCAGGATCTCATCCCGTGCTCCACAATGCATAAATAGTTGATTTTCATTGGTAGGATACGAAAAAAGGTGTAGAATATGGATGAAACCTATGAAGTAACCATATCTGATGTGAAATGGGGGGGATTTGTCTTCCTGGGAGTGCTGTCACTGCTCTTCGGCATCCTCGTCATGCTCTTTCCCACGATTACGGCCACCGTGCTGGTCACCCTCTTCAGTCTCCTGGTCATCCTCCTCGCATTCATGGCGATCGTCATGGCACTCCTGACACCCGTTGGCAAGACGCCGTCATCCCTGCTCCTCCTGGCAGGGGTTCTCGGTTTTATCGTGGGAGTTGCAGGCATCGTCTATCCTGTCGTCTTCGGTGCCATACTGGTCGAGATCATCGCTGTCGTTCTCTTCGTGATCGGCCTCGTGACGATCGCATTCGCAGTGAGTGAAAAGACATTCCAGCACCGCTGGCTCCTCGCATTGGACGGAGTCCTGGCAATCATATTCGCTCTCCTCTTCATGGTATATCCGCTGATCGGGGCGTTGATACTCTTCGGCTATCTCGTCGGCGCTTTCTTTGTCATCTATGGCTTAATCGCAATCGTCATCGGGTTTGCGCTCCGCGGGAAGAAAGAGGTCGTGGTTACCGGGACAGGATATTGAGAGCCTCTTTTTTTATTCCGGCCGTTCACGGGGAGCCCGGCTCCAGTGCCCGGAGGATCGCCTTTCTGAAAAGAAGTTCGGGGGCCTCCTGGCATACCTGCCCGCCAGGGCCGGCCACCTCCTTTCGTGATTCGTCGATATACTCCCATTTCGTGGAATGGCAATATGACTGGCCCTGTTGTGCCTCGTCGAGGAGGTCTTCCAGGGGCCTGCCGTTCAGAAAGATCCTGTTCTCTTCACCGCCCATGGTCGCCTTCTCCGATACAGCCACCCGGATCCCGTCCGATTCAAGGATAGGAGTGACATCCCGGAGCAGCTCAAGAAAGTCCCCGCCCGTATCGGAACAGCGGTAACAGGACTTTGTCTGGCCGGGTTTGTGTGTCCACTGCACTTCAAGCGTACGCATGATCTCCATGGGTCGTCTATGTCCCCTTCTTCATGGACCAGCATATAGGTATCGGGCTGACGAATTATCTGGAGAAGAAAAAAGGCTTTATCGCTCGATCCTGGCGATATGCTCCCTGGTGGAACTCTCGAGATCCGGTATCTCTTTCAGGTTCGCAATGTCCCTGATGGCCTCCAGTACGTGGACCGTCTCTTCGAGGAAGCTCAGTACATCAGCAGGATATATGTCGATACCATATTCATCAAGGAGATAATCCGATATCTGGCGGTGATTGAGCCCGTTCTCTCGGATTTCGACCAGTTCCCGCGTGAACGCACGCTCGGGACATCCACACATCGGCGCATCGCGGCAGTTGCACCGGAGAAAACTGTCAAAAAAAGAAAGTATCTGTTCTTTCAAGGTGTGGTCAAGCCTGTCAAAGTCGAGGTGGGAGTAGATTGCATCGAGCATCGTGCCTGAGAACGCCTGGTCCGGAAGGCGGTACCCGACAGCACGCTCGATCTTCCTGGCATACCTGAACCGTGCCCGTTCGGCTATCACGAAGACTCTCCGGCCACCTCGTCAAAGTTCTTGAGCGATGACATGGCCTCGTTCATGCCTTCGATCTCGATCAGCCACTCGTCAAAGAGACTCGGTGACTCGATATTGTCTTTCACGTATTTTCCACAGCAGGTTGCGCCGTCGATGACGCTTGCCCCGAT
>DAWO01000134.1:0-6463 GCA_002509485.1 Methanolinea sp. UBA477 | reverse complement strand
GTCTTGTACTCCCCCTCCAGGTATGTCCTGCATGAAGCGAAGAGGGCGAGCAGTGAGAGCTGGAGCGACTCGACGTACTCCTCGATCTCCGGGTGTAAAACATCACACATCACGATGGCCTCCACCTCGTTCAGTTTTTCAAGCGCTTCATCTTTCGTGAACCGATCGTTTTTGAAGAGCTTGATGATCTTCAACACCGAGAGCGTGATATCCATGGCGAAGTTGTAGAGTGTGCGGAAGCCTTCAGGCATATCCTCCGATTCAGGGTCGATCTCGAAATTCGACTCTTTCAGGGTGCCGATCCAGTTGTCCCACCTCTCCTGGTTATAGAAGATATAGAACAGTTTCATGGGCTCTTCTTCTTTTGCAGACTTTCCCTTCTTTTTTGCCATTACCAGAAAGTGTTCTCTGAAATCTTAAAGATTTTTGGATATCACCCGGATTTAACCGTTATTATTGGATAATTTTATATAGAGACAGGCCTGCAGGGTCAGTATTTCGCATGCCGCGAATAAGGCGGGAACGATCAATTGCTTAATACTATGCCGTTCTATCCCTTACCCGGGAGTAAGGCACGAGCTATGGAGTTAGTGTTGATACGATACGGCGAGTTGTTCCTGAAGAGTGAGCCGGTCAGGAGACATTTTATCGGGATCCTCCTGAGGAACCTGAAAGGGGCACTTGACGCGAGGGGCCTGGAACACCGGTTCGAGGTTCACCGGGGTCGGATCCTGGTTGCAGGCGACGATCCGGGAGCCATTGCATCGATTGCCAGCCGTATCTTCGGAGTAGTCGATGTATCCGTCTCCCTGCGGACCGATCCGGATCCGGAGCGGTTGTGTGAATCCGCCCTGTCCCGTGCCCGGGAATCGTTGAAACCCGGAATGTCATTTGCAGTCAGGGCGAAACGGCAGGGCGTACAGGGAACCACCAGCCAGGAGCTTGCAGCCGGTATCGGAGCGGCAGTGATGGATGCCGTGCCCGGAATAAAAGTCGACCTTTCCAGTCCCGATTACGAACTGTTTGTCGAGATGAGGGATTTCGGCGGATTCGTGTACGATTCCAGGATCGCCGGGCCCGGGGGTCTTCCATGGGGGACCCAGGGGAGGCTCCTCTCGCTCCTCTCGTCCGGGATAGACTCTCCTGTCGCCTCGTGGCTCATGATGAAGAGGGGATGCGACGTCACGCACCTTCATTTTGATGCCGGTCCATTCTCCGGCCAGGACGTGAAGGAGACGGTATTTCGTCATCACTGCACACTCTCCACCTGGATATCCGGCTTTCCGCTCGACCTGCTCGTGCTTGACGCAGAATATTTCTACGAAGCCCTCACCTCGCGGGTGAAACCCCGCTGGCGCTGCGTGCTCTGCAAGAGGTTCATGGTGGGCGCGGGGAGTATGATAGGAAAGGAGGCGGGCATGCAGGCACTGCTCACAGGTGACAACCTCGGGCAGGTCGCATCCCAGACACTTGTGAACCTTGCCACCATAACAGATGCTGCGTCTGTGGCGGTGTTGCGCCCGCTCATTGCATTTGACAAGGAGGGGATCGTTGACCTGGCAAGAAAGATACAGACATTCGACCAGGTCCAGGGCGATCTCGGATGCCGTGCAGTCCCGAAGATGCCGGCGACATCGGCCGGGATAGACGATATCCTCGAGGCCGAGGAGATCCTGGGTATGCAGGAGCTGATCGACGATGCCCCCCATCACGTCAGGAGATATACCGCGCAGGACGGGGAACTGGTGGAATCATAAAAAAAAAATTGGGCAGAAAAAAGGCGGCCCGACGTCATTCAGGAGGCCGTGTGACGTTGATCACCGGTGTCGCGGGGTTGCTCTCAACGGACGCGGCTATTCCGATGAACGAACAATACCCTCCCGAGCATGCAACTGCGCCGGAAGAGTAGTTTTGCATGAGGCGGTCGTTGTTGCCCGCATCTGAGACCCAGGAGTCGAGTGCAAGCCGCTCGATACCGTAACTGTACCCGTTCCACTGGCCATATGCGCTCTCCGAGACGGTCTCGTTCTCCGGTATCCCAAAACGCGTCTTGAGTGTCTCTGCAGACAGTCCGGTCACAGGGTTGGAATAGTCCAGGTACCCGTACTGGGACATGTCGGCGGACCGCGCAACAGCCAGCCGGTACGCCCGATCATCAAAGACGAGAGGAGGTCTCTCTTCGTCTGCCCGGATCCTGTTCAGGTAGACCAGAGCCTGCCGGGAGTCGTACTCGGACGTGGTGTCTTTCAATACGTCCTTGGACGCGCTCTGTATCGCCCCCCCGGCAAGGGCCAGGATCCCCTGGATGCCGTTGATGACGATCACCCGGGCCCCGGGAAAGAATACCAGTATGGCGAGAAACGCTGCCATTAACAGGAGAATAACCAGTGCAGCCACCACGGATCTCCGTGCAAGCAGGCGCTGCCTCGGGGGTTCTGAAACAGGGACGAGGGGAAGGTCACTCTCGAACGAGTACTCCTCCAGGCGGAAACCCGCAACGATTGCGTCCATGTCCTGGATCCTGAGGGTGTAGCCGGATTCCGAAAACCTCATCTTTTCGAGAAGCGTTTCGGCAGTGACTATGCGGAACCATTTCACCCGGCGAAGATCGATCTGTTCGTCAGGATACGTGCTCCCCTTGCAAAAATAGAGCCAGGAACCGATCTTTCTCAGGTTGTTCTCCCCGATTTGGGGAAAGTTCTCCCTGCAGATCGGGATCATGCGGTCGATGAAGTCCTGGCGGTGCATCCGTGCCTGGGTGAAGAGGTTCGGGAGTGGTATCGGCCCGTCTTTTGTCTCGACTTCCCAGGGTCCGTTCTCGATTCCCCGGATCTCACCGCGGAATGCTTTCAGATCGAGGATCAGGGGACCGTCCCTGGTAAGGATGACGCAATCGATCTGGCCGTTTGCAACGAGCACGTTGGTGAGCAGGTATACCGGCTCCTTCTGGTATGCCTTGCGGAGGATCTTCACGATCTCCTTCAACTGCCGGTGCTCATGCTCGAAGCGGATCTTCTGGCCCCGAAAAAACCTGATTCCCATTACGTCTCCCTGTGCGAGGATTGGTAATCTCCATATTGGGTCTTATTTTTGATATACTTAACCGGAAGCCGTCATCAGGGGGGTGTCTGCAGGATGAGTTTCCAGCGAAAATCTCCCGGTTTTCCGGGAAAAATTCCTGGGAACCGGGGGTGGCCCAAATCCACTTCACGTCGTAGAATTCGCGGCAGGGAGGTATGTCCCCGCGCCTACCCAGTAGGTGTCGTCGACATTCTGCACGTAACTCATCTTCGGTTCCACGGTGAAATTTCGTACAGGATTCGGATAGAGGTAATAGACGAACCCGCCGCCTTTCCGCGCGATCTCTATCTCGACGCGGGTGAATGGCTGGCCAGTTGCATCCGTTACATCGAGCATGCTGGTACCCACCCGTTCCGGCTGGAACGGCAGTGCGAGCACGTTGCCCTGGTAATCGAGCGCATAGATGTAGAGGTCGCCCTCCACGAACGGACCCGTCTTATTCTGGAATTGCGCGATAGCACTCTCCCTGTCGGTCTGACGGGCAAAACTGACCGCAGATTCAACGAATCTCTTCACCTGCTCCTTGGTCATGGGGGCCATGCCGATGGCCCCGGTCCTGTTTGCCCCTGAAAGGTACATGCCGGAACCAAGCCACCAGTTCTCGTCAACAGCAGCCACGTAGCTCAACTTCGGTTCGTAGGTATATCCTTCCGCAGGGTTCGTGTACACGTACTGGACAAAACCCGAACCGCTGGCGGCAACTTCAGCCATGTCACGGATATATGGCCGGCCGTTGATGTCCAGGATGTCCATCCTGTTTGTGCCGAGGAGTTCGGGCTGGAACGGCAGGGCAAGCACGGTACCCTGGAAATCGTAGGCAAAGATATACCGGTTGCCCCTCACGAATGAACCGCGAGGATCATTGAATTCCATGAGTGCCGTCTCCTGCCCGTTTTCACGTGCAAAGGCCAGCGCTTCATCCACGAACCCGACCAGTTCCGCCGTCCCGGATGATACTGCCGGTGAGGGTGTGGCCGGCGCGGGCTCACCGGGAGCATGGGGTGAGTCACCCTCCTGTACACAGCCTGCGGCACAAGCCAGGAAGACCACCAGGACAAAAACCAGGAGGGGATAGAGAGATCTCATGAGGAACTTTTTTCCCTTGGGCATTATTTATATTCAGGGTATACTGGCCGGATGCGTGTCCGGTCTTTTTCGGAGGGAACGATGAGATGGAAGGGCTGGGAGAAGGTCAGGATCAGGAGGGATCATGCAGGTGACACCGTCGAAGGGATAGCCCCGGTCATCGTCTCTGCCAGCCGGTCAACCGACATCCCTGCATTCTATGGGGCCTGGTTTGCTGACCGGCTCGACAGGGGGTATGCAAAATGGATCAACCCCTTCAACCGCCGCCCGCAATATGTCTCGTTTGAAAAGACGCGCCTCTTTGTCTTCTGGTCAAAAAACCCTCAATCATTTCTCGACCAGTTCGAGAAGGTCGAATCGAGGGGGTATTCCTGTTATCTCCTCTTCACCCTGAACGATTATGAGAAGGAGCGGCTTGAGCCGAATATCCCGCCGCTCGAGGAGCGGGTGGATACGTTTTGCGAGGTCTCTGACCGGATCGGCAGGGAGCGGGTTATCTGGAGGTTCGATCCCCTCCTCCTCTCCGATTCGCTCATGCCCGAAAGCCTGCTCGAACGGATAGGGTATATTGGAGACGCCATCCACGAGAAGACGCGCCGCCTGATCATCTCCTTCGTCGACATCGACAAGTACCCCCGGGTCGGGAGGAACCTTGCGAAATCCGCGTGCCCGGGTGCCAGGCAGTTCACTCTACCGGAGATAGAGCGACTTGCCGCCGGGCTCCGGGACTCGAACAGGCGCTGGGGTCTTGATATCTCCACGTGCGGGGAGAAGACGGACCTGTCGCATCTCGGGATACGGAAGGGACAGTGTATCGGGTACGAGTACATAACAGGTGAATTCGGGCACGACGAGGAGTTGATGGACTTCCTGCGGCCGGGCCCTGGTACAGACCGGGATTCCCATATCCGTTCACTGAAGGACCCGGGCCAGCGGGGACAGTGCGGCTGTATCGTGAGCAAGGATATCGGACAATACAATACCTGCATGCACCTGTGCAGTTACTGTTATGCCAACGCATCGCCCCTCCAGGCGAAGAGGAGTTATGCCCGGCACCTCGAGGAGAGCAGGCAACGCGGGTTTGGAGAAGCGATACTTGACTGAGGGGGCATCTCCGGTTTTTTGGTCTTTCCAGATAGTTTTTCAAATCCTCCCACCCAAACACTCACCTGATCAACCATGCCTCCCCCCCATCCGGTTCCGGACGACATGAAATGGCAGATCGCCGCCCGCATGGTCTCTGCGCTCCCACTCATGTACGATCTCTGTTTTCGTGGCGTTGTAGGCGAAGAGTACGACCGGCTCGAGCAGCAGATCTGGATCTCAATGGCCGGAGAAGCTGCTAAAGTGGCCGAATCCTTCAGCCTGCCGACCGGGAATGCAGAAGAACTGGTGCAGACCCTGGACCACGTGTCGACCATATTCTTCGGACCTGAAATGCGCTCCGAGCGTGTGAGGATCTCGCCGGAGCGGTCCGTGCTCGTGATGAAGAGGTGCCCGTTCGAGATGCCCGCCACGATGATGCGGATGGAAGGAGAACACCTCTTTCACCGGTGCATGGCCTTCTCGATCGCAGCCGTGGAGGCCATGAACCCTGACTATACGCTGCGGTTCGTCCGTAGCATGTGCATGGGGGACGGCCACTGCGAGATGAAGGTGATGAAGGTGGAGGAAGCACGGGAGATGGACCGCGTGCGATGAGTCGGCACCCGGACTCCGGGCATTGCGTAATTTTACGGACCAGGTTCCTGCTCCCCGTTTTTCGGGGTTCTCAACCTTCCCCGGACCAGGGATACAAAGACCGCTGCGCAACAGAGAAACGAGAAGATGGTGAATGCCACGCGGAGGCTGTGCATGAATTCGGGCAGGTTCTCCCCCGATATCGCGACTCTTCCGATCAGGATGGCAAAAATTGTCATTGCGACTCCCATGGAAAACATCTGCCCGAGCAGACGCATCGTCCCCACCATCCCGGAGGCGATCCCGAGATACCGTTTCTCCACCGAGCTCATGATCGCGTTGGTATTGGGAGACGAGAAGAGCCCAAAACCCACTCCCAGCAGGACAAGGCTGGCTGCTATGGAATACAGCCCGGTCGTCTCCCGCAGGAAGATGAAAGGGACGAGACCGATTGTTGTGACCGCCATTCCTGCCGACGCGACGATGCCTGGCTCGATCCTGTCGGAGAGCCTTCCGGCGAGCGGTGCCAGGACGGCCTGGACAACCGGCTGGATGACCAGCACAGTCCCTGCAGTCATGGGAGAAAATCCTCTCGTGATCTGGAGATAAAGGCTTA
>DAWO01000024.1:39438-40223 GCA_002509485.1 Methanolinea sp. UBA477 | reverse complement strand
AGATTTAATAAGACATTAAATGGGAGTTATTTCTCATGGAGAGAAAGAGGGTCGGAAAAGCGGACTTTGAGGCTGTCATCTCCGGCGAGAAAGACATCAGGGAATATATGGAGATTGATCCGTCCACCGGGGAGACCTATTGTTTTGGTGTAAGGACTGCCAGCAACCCGGATTACCTTATCAGGGCAATCTACGAGATGTACGAGGCAAACCTCAACAGGAAACTTGCTGTGAAGGCCGTGCGTAAGCTCTACCGGTCCGTGGGGCAGGGATCGGTCGGGTTACACAACTTCCTGAAGAAACTTGGCATGGATTTGAGGCCGGTGGAATTCCTGACGCTGGTCTTCAAGCTCCAGCATCAGCAGGGATGGGGTGCGCCGTTCGAAGTGGTTGAGGCATCGGAGAAGCGGATCATCCTCAGGACCAGGTATACTTTCGAATCCAGGGTTCTCGAGGACTGGAATATGTCTGTCTGCGGTATCCACCAGGGCTGGATCGAGAGCATCCTCACGGCAGTGACCGGCAAGACATGGTTCTGTCTCGAGAAGACCTGCCATGCGAAGGGTGACGAATACTGCACGTTCCAGGCAGACCAGGTCTCAGCGAGCTGGAAATTCAAGGCTGAAGCTGTGGTCAGGGGCGATTCTGCCATCACTGAATTCATTGAACACAAGCCCCTGGAGGGCAAGATCTCCCTCATGGATGAACCGGCTGTCATGATGCCCCGGTTCATCTTTACATCCATGACCAACTCGTTGCAGAAGACCATGGGCGAAGCGCCGGCA
>DAWO01000024.1:12165-39363 GCA_002509485.1 Methanolinea sp. UBA477 | reverse complement strand
GATCATATCGTCAACGACAACTTCGAGGTTGTTGATTCCATTGAAAAGGAGACGGGCGTCAAGGCCACGGTCTTCCAGAAAATCGGAGATAAGGCAATCCGTGTATCTACCAACGTTATTGGCGCTGACGGCAAGCGGGCTGTTGGAACCGAGATCTCCCGTGTTGTATACGATGCAGTGATCACCAAAGGGCAGACCTATTACGGCACTGCAGACGTGGTTGGGAAAAAATATGTCGTGGCGTACGAGCCAATCAAAAATTCCGCAGAAGAGATCATCGGTATCCTTTTTGTCGGGACTCCTGAAGAAGAAGCCCTGGGCCCGTTAAAGGATGAGATCGTGAGAAGGACCAATCCCGAGACCCTCTGTGACATGGCTTTTGCGTTCTATTCACAGATGGGATGGTTCCGGATCATCAAGACGGAATGGAACGAGGAGACCAAGACAAAGACCATTACTCTTGAGCATACCGTGGAATCGGAGTCATTCGGGAATGTCGGCAAAAAAGTCTGTTACTGTACAGCCGGGTTGCTGGCCGGGATTGTTGAGGGTGCTTTCGGCATCAGGGTGCAGGGGCGAGAGGTGAAATGCCGTTCCAAGGGTGATGAACACTGTGTCTTCGAGATTAAAAACCGGGCGGAATAAACGGGATAATTCCCGTTCATATCTTTAATTTTTTGATCTCCTCAACGTTCCTTGCAAGAACCTCAATCTCGGAGTCGGTGAGTTTCATCTTTGACTCCATCTGGTCGAAGTCTCTGAGGAGTTGCTGGATGCGGACATACATCACGTATACCACAAAAAGCAGTATGATAATGATAATCCCGAAAATTAACAGGAAAATAGACTCAAGCGTCATCTTTTCCCCCGAAAGATCACTTTTGCAAACCGCTCGATGAAATTCTCCTTGCTCTCCTCTGACTTGATATCATATTCAATTCCGGAGAGCCTGCCGGCTATCTGTTTCAAAGCGATGGAGGATGGAGATGTGGGAAACTTGATAACAACCGGTGTCTTCGACGATGACGCACGCCTCACGTTCGGATCCTCCGGAATGATCCCGATAACCTTGACACCGAGGACTTTCTCCATCTTCTGACGGATGTAATCCTGATTCTCCCCGCCTGTCCGGTTGATGATCACCCCGTATACATGGCCTCCTACCACTTCGGTCAATATCTTGGTCTTCAATGCGTCCACGATAGACGAAAGTTCCGGATTTACCACGAGTATCACATCGTCGGCAACTGCCAGGGGAATTACTCCGTCCCGGCTGATCCCTGCGGGAGCGTCGATGAGCAGGTAATCGCACCTGTCGACGAGGTCCTTCATGACGTCCTTTAATTTTTCCGGGTTGGCCTGCTGAAATCCCTGCAGGGAGATGCCGCTCGGAACGACCTGGACCCCTCCAGGGCCTTCATAAATAGCATCACAGATATCTGACTTCCCTGCCAGTACTTCATGAAGGGTGATCGGAACATCTTCAAGTCCGATAGCAAGGCCCAGATTGGCCATCCCGATGTCTGCATCCATTATGATAGTTTTTTTCCCGAACAATGCAAGACTTGTCCCAAGATTAACGGTCACTGTTGTTTTACCTGTGCCGCCTTTGCCAGACGCTAATGTAAAAACTCGGACCATTTATCCCCTCCATAAAAAAGAAATTGCTGTTGATTTATATAAGTCTAATCACAAAACGGCGATTTTTTCTATAGCCACATCTCAAAAAGTCTTCTCACTTCGTCTTTGATGGCGTTTGATATCTCATTTGTGGGGGATACTGCGCTTCGGATGATGGCAATGAGCGGTGAGCCCTGAAATTCCATTTGGGATATGGTGACCCCGGGATCTGTGATCGCCTCCCCGATTGCATGGAGATGACTGTAGCGGGCAGCCTCGGCGGATGGCGATTCCACCCCGTATGATCCGAGTGCAAGGCCATCGGTACTCGAAACGGTGAGGCCGTCAAGCCCATACCGTTCGGCGATTATCCGGAGCCCGTCAGAGATATCACGTGCATCCGATATATCCGCACGTGGTGGCATCGACATTTTTTGTGTGGGTACTCCACGATCCTCTGAAACAGCCGAAACCCGTGGCTTCGGTTCACCGGTTCTCTCTCCCTGTCTGACAAGATGCCGGGAAACCACGGCAAATAACTTCGAGAGAAAGAGCGCATTCACAACCCCCAGAAAAAGGGTTATCGCGAGCAGTATGAGAATGATGAAAAGGAGGGTGATCTCAAGCGTGATTCCGTCCATACTATCTCCCGCCCTGCCCCTTTTTCGTCTCGATCAGGTGTTCGAGATGGAGTTTCTCGATCATGACTATGCAGTTGTTCCGGATCTTCTGTGTCATGCTCTCGATATCCATTGAATCGAGCGCCTCAAGCCCCTGGAAGGAGTTTGATTGCTCTTCGTCCGGGGATTTTGGAATCGATGTGCCGGTCTCTTCAGCGACCTTTTCTGTGATTGCGACCTCCTTTTTTTGCGGAATATTGTCGGATTTTGGCGGGATATTCTTCCCGATGACCTCTTTTTCGTGTGTGAGGGACGGAGGTTTTTCTTCACGTCTTCTCTGGGTATTTATGCTTCGAATTTCCTTGTCAGAGGTTATATCCGGCTTTTTTGTCTCCAGACTCTCCAGGGGAATCACAGGAGCCCGCCGCTCCCGGGGTGTGATCCTCTGGATGCGCGCATTCGAATTGAACTCGAGAGCCAGCCCAAACTGGGCTTCGGTAAGGCTTGAGAGGGCCGCGTCTACCGGATCGGTGCCAGTGCTCTGTATCCGCTCCCAGGCGGCATTCCCTTCCAAATCGTCATAACTTACCAGGATAAGTGAACCATTGCGAAATACCATCATAATCTCAGTTTTGTCTCTGGTAATTGTACAGGATCCACTGAATCGCTCATTTTTCAATTCATCAGCCAGTTCGTCAAGGCTAATCCCCCGCTTGAGTGTCCGGAAGGTTCCTCTGGGCAGTTGCATCTGTATTGGAGGTTATCCTGTAGCGCAATAATAGTATTGTTAATTCCTCAAACGGTGGCCCTATGGAGTGAATATCGGGGATTATTCCCGGTAATTGTCTCCATACCGGGGCCGCTGATAATAGCAAACATTTTTATTTATATATTTCAAGAAAGGTGTTTCAAAGAAAGGTGGCACAATGATGCTGAAACAGATCCTTGGTGAATTCCTTAAAATTGATGGTGTGTCGGCTGCAGTCGTGGTCGGAAGGGACGGTTTTGTGATTGAGAGTGCCGCATCCGGCAAGATGGATATCGACGCCCTTGGTGCAATGGCTTCAACTGGACTTGGTACCTCCGAAGCCATGGGAAAGGAGCTTGGCAAGGGCGATCTCAACCAGATGCTGGTTGAACTTGACAAGGGACCCATTATCATGTCCCCGCTTTCGGCAGACGAATTAATTGCCATTGTTGCCGAGAACGAATCAAATGTTGGCAGGATCAGATACGAACTCAAAAAGAATAAAGATCGTCTCGTCGCGGCCCTGTAAATATGACGCTCCCCCCCGGGAAGTATTCAGGGATTGTAAAAAATCCTTTTCAAGGCGAATCCTTCTCAAAATTGGGGACCTTCAGAGGATTGCTGGAGTTACGATCTCCTGCTGAGAAAGGGTTTATCCTATCCGAGTATGGGCGCGTGGCAGGCGCGTACGCGCGCGATTCGGATGAATCATTTCGGGGCGACGAAGCGCTGAATTATTTCAGACATCATGGAAGGGTGCTGTCCGGCGAGGAACAGGAGTTCGAATCGGAATATATTCTCCGATCTTATTCGGAACAGGAGTTTCAGGAGGCCCTGGAGTTCTGCATGCAACATGATCTCATCACCACGAATGAAATATCCAGTGAACCAGCAGCAGCGAGTCATGATGATGGCGGGTTGAGAAGTATCTTAAAACAACCCGGGGTTATTGCAGTTATGGCATTTTTTGAAGGATTTGCGGTGAAATCCTTTGGAGACGCAGATTTTGAACAGGTAGCCGCAATTGCCGAAGATTTTCTCCGTGCTGGAAAGAGAATCTCAACCGATCTGAACAAGGAGGGACTTACCCAGATCCTCCTCGAGTCTCAAAACCGCAAGTGTATCATCGCACCATACGGGGATCTCAATATCTGCCTGGTCACCACGGCGGAGGCAAACCTTGGAATGTTAAGACTGGCTATCAACAGGATACAGACCGAGTTAAAGTGAAAACCGGGACATGCTCCCAGGGAAAACCACATTAATAACCTGTCATGCTGATATTAGATTAACGGGATGGGGTACTGACGATGACAGAGGAAAAGAAGAAGAGATCGCCATTCAGGAACTTATTTGGCAGGGAGAAAAAGTCCGGGGATGAAGGTTTACCTCCGGTAAAGGAGACGAAACCGGGCTCAGACAACCTGGACGATCTGATGAAACGGATCGGGGGTGCATCGTCAGGAATTTTGAAAGACGAAACAGAAAAACCTCCAGGCGACATCGTCAAAATAACAGATAATATTCCGGATATTGCCGAATTTGAACTTGGACCTGCTGATTTTTCAGAAGAGTTGGAAGCCGTGGCGAGTCCATCGCCGCTCCCCGTGGTCCCGGTACAGGAACCCAAAAAATCCGGACAATTCGGCGAAGAAGAGAGCGATTTACCCCAAGGATCCCATCCGGAGCAGGAGAAACGTCCGGTCCCACGGTTTGAACCGGCAAAGAAGACTATCTGGACAGGTGAAAAATCCGGTCTCGAGGATACGGTCATCTCGATTGACCAGATAAACGATCTCTCGGGCCTGATCCTTCCAAAAGGAGCCACATTCGAGGTGGAAGAACTTAAAATACGCCATAAAAGCACGATTTTTGGTGCCGAGGGCGAGGGTGCCATACCCTACCGCGATGATATGTGGCGTGATGATCTTTCAGATTCAGGGTTAAAGACACTATCAGACGCGGCTTCTGCGGTTGGGGCCGAACCTGCAAAGGAAGGGTTATTGAGCAAGCTAAATCCTTTGAATGTCATCAGGCGCGATGTCGAGGATTACGACCCACGAATACACGGGCCGCTGGTGGATCTCAAATTCGTTCCCAGGGTGGGTGTTGAAGAGATCGAGGTCTACCCTGTCAACGAGCCGTATGCATATGTCCGGGTAACGTATGATCACGCGACACATGAATACACGTACGAGGTGATCGAGCCGATCCTCACCATGGCGGAACAGGATCTCCTGGATGATATCAAGGAGCGTATCTTCGAGCGTCTCGATATAAATACGCAGGATATTGTCTCCGAGCTGGCAAAAAAGACCCTTCGGGATGTAACTGACGATATCATCGATGATTATGGTATATCCCTGACACCCGTCAACCGGGAAAAGATCCTGTATTATATGTACCGGGAGTTTCTTGGCAACGGCATAATCGATGGGGTGATGCATGACCGTTATATCGAGGATATCTCATGTGACGGGGTGAACACCTGTCTTTTCGTGTATCATTCGCGCTACGAATCATTGAGAACCAACCTCCTGTATCACAGTTCCGATGAACTGGACTCCTTTGTGACGAAACTGGCGCAGCGTTCCGGCAAGTACATATCTATCGCCGAACCGATGCTGGATGCCACGATGAGTGATGGCTCCCGTATCCAGATGACACTGGGAACGGAGGTCACGGCACATGGTTCTACATATACGATTCGAAAATTCCGCGACGAACCAATCACCCCGACCGATCTCATCGAATGGTCGACATTCTCACCCCTCTCGATTGCATTTTTCTGGCTTGCCGTGGAGAGCGGCAAGTCCTGCATCTTTGCTGGTGGGACAGCATCCGGAAAGACCACGTCCCTGAACGCAATCTCGCTCTTCATGCCGCCTCTGGCAAAGATCGTTACGCTGGAGGATACCCGTGAACTCAAGCTCCCCCACCCCAACTGGATCCCGAGCATCACGCGGACGTCGTTTGATACCGAAGGAAAGGGGGAGATCGACATGTATGATCTTCTCCGTGCGGCGCTGCGTCAGAGGCCCGAATACCTCTTGGTTGGGGAAGTCAGGGGAAGGGAGGCGCTCACCCTCTTCCAGGCGATGAGCACCGGCCACATCACGTACTCGACCATACACGCCGACTCCGTGGCAAGTATCGTGCACCGTCTGGAAAACCCGCCTCTTGATGTCCCCCGGAACATGCTGTCGGCTCTTGACCTGGTATCGGTTCAGGTTCAGGCCCGGGTGGGAGGACAGCGCATACGCCGGAACAAGCAGATAGTCGAGATCCTTGATATCGATCCGAGGACGAACGAGTTGATCACGAACGAGGTCTTCAAGTGGCACCCGGCCACAGACGAGATCACGTACTCGGGGAAGTCCTTCATACTGGAAGAGATCATGGAGGAACGTGGCTGGGACGAGGAACGCATGAGGGAAGAGCTCAAGATGAGGCAGGAAGTCCTGGAATGGATGCGTATAAAGAAGATCAGGAATTACCGGGATGTGAGCAATATCCTCATACAGTACTTCAGGGATCCGACTGCGATCATGGAGAAGGTGAGAGCTGACCTGTATGAATAGTTTTGAACGTATCGCATTCAGGCTGCTTGGGACCCGGGCGGCAACAAAGAGAGACAAATACGCAGACCTGCGAAGCTCCCTGGTGACGGCCAGGATGAAGATACCCTTCGAGGTCTACCTCTCGACTGCATACCTCAGTTCGGCTATCGCTGCGGTTCTCGGGGCGGTTGTCCTTGGTCTCATCACCTATGCCTTCAATCTCCCTTCGCTCATCACGTACCGGGGGGAAGTCCCGGACTTCATGGTCGCCATCTCACAGTACAACCTTCTAATCGGCACTATCCTTGCAATAATCATCTCTTTTGCCGTGATAGGGGGAATAACATTCGTCATTTTTCTCGTATATCCCTCTGTTGTCGCCAGCAACAGGAAGCGGAGTATCGACGCAACACTGCCCTATGCCATCAATTACATCACTGCCATGTCCACTGCAGGCATCCCTCCTGCCGAGATCTTCCGCCAGCTCGGAAACAGTCCCATCTACGGAGAGAGCGCGACAGAAGCCCGGTTCGTCTCGATGGAGGTCGACCTTTACGGCAAGGATCTCATCGATGCGCTCCGTCTCGTCTCATCTACGACTCCGAGCATGCGCATGAAGGAATTTTTTCAGGGGTCGATGGGGTGCATATCGAGTGGCAGCAACCTTACAGAGTATTTCAGGACCAAGGCCGAGCAGTACTCGCTCGAGAACCGCCAGACCCAGAAACTGTTCCTCGATACCCTGGGGCTTATCGCCGAGTCGTATGTGACTGCGATGGTTGCAGGCCCGCTCTTCCTGATCATCCTGCAGTCCATAATGTCCATTCTCTCAAACCAGGCCCAGCCGATATTCCTGTACATCATCGTGTACCTTCTCATTCCATTCGGGAGTATCATGTTCGTGATCCTGATAAGCTCGATGACCCCGGAGGCATGACATGGCGATAAAGGATACATTCTCAAACCTATTCCGGAGAGGGGAAGGGGAGACGGAGACTGGTGGCCACACATGGCCCGTATCCAAACCCCCTGTGGAAGATAAAAAAACAGGGAAGTTTTCGTCGATTTTTAGCCGATCCAGGAGGGAGGCCGCCCCGGTGGATCTCGGATCCAGGGAACTTGGGGAGTATGAGAAGGAGCAACACGAGATCTCGCAAAAACTGGAAAAGGCAAAACAATCGAGGTCAGGGATCGCCAGGATTTTCAGGCATCCGTTCAGGTTTATCTTCGAAAAGCCTCTTCATATCCTGATCCTCACTGTCCCTATCGCACTCATCATCTTCGTCTTCGGGACAGCGGTTGCCATCAGGGACTATGGGATGAGTGTGCTCTTCACCTCGACACTCGTCGACGACATTGTCATCCTGTCCATACTGATCGTTATCGTTCCTCTCGCAATCCTCGACTTCCGCGAGGCACAGAGGATCCGACATCTCGAAGAAGCGCTCCCCAATTTCTTCCGGGATCTTGCCGGCATGAATGATTCGGGAATGACCCTTCCAAACGCAATTCACCTTGTTGCACAGAGCGAATACAGCACGCTCACCCCATATGTCCGCCGTCTCGATAACGAGATGTCATGGAACACCACCTTCATCGATGCAATCCAGCGCTTCAGGAGCAGGCTCGGAACGCCGCTGTCGGACAGGAGTATAGACCTCATCGCGAAGGCGAGCCGGGCGGGAGGCGATGTGAGCGAAGTGCTGCGTGCGGCAGCGGTCGATACCTACGAAGTCATCCAGCTCCGGAGCGAACGCCGGAATAATATGCTGATATACGTTGTTATCGTGCTTATCTCCTTCATGGTCTTCGTTTTTGTCATTTATATCCTCGTCACCACGTTTCTCTCCACCATGGCCGAAGCCGGGAGTGCGGCGATGAGTTCGGGAGCAGGGGCTGCGTCCTTTATCGGAGCTGTCGATCTCTTCTTCTACGAGAGGATCTTCTCGCATGCAGCCATGATACAGGGTCTCTTCTCGGGCCTCATGGCCGGCCAGATGGGTGAGGGGAGTGCCATAGCAGGCCTCAAATATTCGGCAATCATGCTCCTCATAGCCTGGGTGCTGTTCAGGTTCTTCATCTGATTTTAAAAAAACGGGTGAACCAAAAATTTGGCAGAAAAACCGGTTCATTACCCAAAAATCTATTCGGGCTTGCAGGGTCCTATATGACCCCCATCTCTGACAGCCGGTGTGGCAGGTATTCCCGTGTGACGAAGTCGAGCCCCTTGGCGGCAAAGGCCTGTTGCTCGGACTTGAGATTGAGCTTTAACTGGAGGTTTATCTGGGTCTTCCAGTAGTCCGTGAAGAACCTGGGATCAGTGAGCTCGCTCTCCAGGGCCGCGACATCTCTTTCCGTAAGGCGATCCGAGGGGAGATTGTAATCCCGTATATCGCTTGGCTGCACCCCGATGAACTGGGCTTTCGGAGTTGCAAGGAGCTCTGACATGTGCGCACTCTTGATCGCCCCGTATGCAACGCTGGCATAGATTCGGTACGACCAGGGATCACCATCCGTAAAGACAAGGACCGGAAGTTCAAACCTTTCGTTTATGCGATTGAGCATCCGCCGGGTTGAACGTGCGGGTTGCCCCTTCAGGTGCACGAGAATCGCGTTGAACTCACTGTCAAACCCGTTTTCGATGAGTCGGGCATACATACCGCCCGTCTCGATCGCAATGATGAATTGGGCGTCATGGTCGAGCAGTTCGATATTCTCGACATTGTTTGGTATCTGGTAGCCTGCTTCACCCACGTCTTCCTGGCAATGTATCGTCCTGTCTCCCCTGCGGGTCAGTTCCTTCAGTTGCAGGGGACCAAAGATTGTCGCCCCGTCGTCTTCCGGCCGGAGATGGAACGCCTCCCGCTGCATATCGGTCAGGATCTCAAGGTCTTCTATGAGAAAGTTGCTCTCGTCCTGCGCGGAGAACTTGGCTCTCTTCCAGCTCTCTGATATATAATACAACTCTCTCAGAGTTGATGACCGGTTCTCGTGGATCTGTGTCTTTAGAAAGGAGATCACGTAGGCCATCTTCAGGAGGTGGAGTGCACTCTTTGCCGTTGAAGCCGACCTGACACTCTCCCGGTCACCATATTTCCAGACCTCCGTCTCGTCGTCGTACTCGATGTTCCGCTTTGTGCGGGATGGAAGCGAGATGGAAGGGGTCGCCCCTTCTGTCATCTGTTCGTACCATCTCCTGGCGATGGATACGAGTTTCTCCTTCGCCTGACCGTCAAGTTCTCTTTTAGACATCCAAGTCCACCATCACCACGTTCTTCTCATCAATGCCCCTGATCTCCATCGATCCGTTTCCGGCGCCGAGGTAGCTTGCCGTCCAGACAGAACCGGGCTCGATCTCGATCTGCCATACCCGGGTATACTCCCCGTCGAGCTCGCTCACAAACGCAGGCGGAGGATCGACGTTCTCTCCGGGCTCTCCTGACATATCGTATAACGTAATCCGACCCGAAACGGAGGTGTAATTCCTGACCTCGATAATCGTCCGGTTATCCTCTGTTCTCCTCCTGGCGACAAGGCGCTTCATTATCCTGCCCTCGATGGATGAAATGTCCGGCGGCGGAAGATCCAGGATCTCGGCAACCTTCGCGGCAAGTTCCGGGATGACGGCACAGACCGCCCGTGCACGCTCCTCCTGCAGCTTGTTTCTGTCCCTGCGGGAGAGGTACTTCTTGAGATCTCTCCCGAGATCCTGAAGCGCGAGGGTGATCTCTCTCTCGATCTCGGGAATAGATGCGATCGCGTCCTTGCTCTCGCTCGTGAACGGGACATTGGTGGATGCGACATGGACAAGTACGAGAAGCGGTCCCGTGGGGAGGCCAGCCTGCGAGATACCGTAATTTTTCCAGTTTATTCCGGCAACGGCCCCCGTGATGGCGCATGCTCCCTGCTGGTAGACCAGGGGGACCCGGTTGGCAAAACGGAGGATCTGGGCATTTCCTTCGGGGACGAGTCTACCCCCGTACCCGATTGCAGCCTCGACCACGAAGGGATGTCCGGCAAAGACGGAACTGGGCCTGGTGCGGGCCTTGATAAAATCGATCCGGAACTCCTTTTCAAGTCCGCGGATGATGAGATCCTCTCCTATCGGCGAGAGACACTGGGATGTGGGCGGAGCAGGAACTTTTATCTCCTGCATGGCCACAAGAAGGGATCTCTGCTCCTCCGGCCCGAGGCTTCCAGCAGGCACGTCTGGTGAGAGACCAGAAACGCTGCACATCTCCCGCGCAGTCTTCTCGCCGACCCGGCTGAAATTTTCGACGAGAAAGGTCTGGAGCGGAGAGTTGTTCCCCGCGAGCATACGTTTGAACTGTCCGAGCTCTATCCCGTGGGGATGAGGTTTTATGGGTGTTGGGCACTCGATCACCTCGTCACTGACACGTTCGAATACAAACGATTCGTCTTCGAGATCCACCCTGATCCGGGCGTGAGGGTTGACGACCGAGGTATATTTCAGGTATTCAAGCAGCCGTTTTCTCGCGGCCATCGTGCTCTTAAACTCGATCTGCACCCTCGTTCCGTGTGTGCGGTCCCACTCGATCTCTTCCTTTGCTATCACATCGGGTTCATTGGACTCGATGTTGATCTGGATATCAAAGTGGAAACACGGCCTGTCCGCACCTGTCCTTGATATCACCGAGCTCGCCTTTCCCGTGGTCAGTTGCGCGTAGAGGACCGCGGCGCTGATTCCAATACCCTGCTGGCCCCTGCTCTGCTTTATCTGGTGGAAACGCGACCCGTAGAGAAGTTTTCCGAAGACATACGGGATCTGGTCGGGAATGATGCCCGGCCCGTTATCTTCGACGATTATGCGCATAACCTCGGCGTCGACCCTCTGAATCCTGAGATAGATGTCAGGGAGGACGCCTGCCTCCTCGCATGCATCGAGCGAGTTGTCGATCGCTTCCTTGATGGTGGTGATGATCCCTCGCGTGGGGGAATCGAAGCCAAGAAGATGCTTGTTCTTCTCGAAAAATTCGGCGACACTGATGCTTCGCTGCTGCTTGGCAAGGTCCTCAGCGAGGGTCACTCCTGATCACCTCGTCTGCCGCCTCTTCAAGGCCCATCTCCTGCTGGACCCCCGATCCAAGGTTCTTGAGCATGACCATCCTTGCACGGGATTCCCTTTCCCCGACAATGAATGCATAATCGGCAGCCTTTGCGGCCATTGAGAGTTGTGAGCCGAGGGATTTGGATGAGAGATCCATCTCCGTCCTGATCCCCCTGCCGCGCAGAAATGAAGCGGTTTCAAGTGCCCAGTTCCGCCCCTCTGGCGTGAAAACGATTCGAACCACCTTTTCGGGAATATACGACGTGCCACCACGGGCCACCATCACCCTGTCAAAACCGATGGCAAAGCCCGAAGACGGTGTATCCTTGCCTCCGAAGAGGTGGGCAAGCCGGTATGATCCTCCTCCGAGCACCTGGTTTTCCGCTCCGAGGTTTTCAGCAAAACACTCGAAGACCAGGCCGGTATAATAATCGAGGCCTCGTGCAATCCCGGCATTCAGCGTATATTCAAGTCCGGAGTTGTCGAGAATGGAAAATATCTCGATTATCTGTTCTTTTTCAGGCATATCTCCTGCAATCTCGAGAGCGTCTGTTATGTCCCGGCACCGGACAAGGTCCACGAGTGATGCGGCCAGATCGGGTTTTTTCAGTGAATCCAGGTATTCCCCGAGTGTACCGAGGTCTTTTTTATCGAGGCACATGCGGACCTTTCGCTTCTCTTCAGGCAGGAGACCGGAGAGCATCGTGTTCATGAGCCCAAGGTGGCCGACATGAGTGACAAAAGAGATGCCCGATGCTTTGAGGATATCGGATCCGAGCATCACGGGTTCAGCCTCTGCCATGGGAGTGTCGGTACCTATCAGTTCCACCCCGAACTGCCAGAACTGCCTGTAACGACCTTTCTGTGGACGCTCGTACCTGAAACAGTCGGCAAAATAGAACCACCTGATCGGCTTTGGCAGGACGTGTCCCTCATTTACATACATGCGAAGCACGGGGGCGGTGATTTCAGGCCGGAGGGCGAGTTTTCTTCCTCCCTTGTCCTCGAATACGTACATCTCCTGGATGATACCTTCACCGGATCGGATCGTGAAGAGTTCCAGTTCCTCGAATTCCGGGGTACAGATCTCCCTGTATCCCCATCTTCCGGCAGTCTCCCTCATCAGACCTTCTATGTGACGCCGGCTTTCCATCTCGTCCGGTAAAAAATCCCTGGTTCCCCTTGGTTTCTGAAGCATATTGTCTCACCATCCCCTGTCAGTCAACGAGGCCGGGCACTTCCCAGGATCCGTTCCAACGTGCCTTCCCCATTCCATATCTTCTCCCTCTCAATGCGACCCTGCAGGTAGAGTGCACCAAGTATTATGCCGAGCCCGAGAATCTCGAGAGTGGTATACATTGCAACGGCCAGCCCAAAGAGTGCTGCCGCACCCCAGATAACCCCCTGGTAGGAAGCTCTTCTGTATCCTGCAAGCCCGGTCCGGTGGAATATCCGTACATCCCGCAACCACAGGTAAAAAACTGCGATAGTGCCGAACACCGCGACATAGACGAGGTAGCTCATTGATCTCGTGTACTGAATCGTCAGCAGTGAAAATAATTATAGCGGAATTTTTGGGAAATAAAAGTGGTTCCGGCCGTATCAGGTACACGAATCCGCGATATGCAGGTCATGCGGATTTTCACACGCCAAACAGGAAGCCCGTGGGATTGGAATGTCTCAAAGCCGGATACCCGGGCAGTGCACTGTTCCCGGGAGTCTCCTGCGTCATGATATTATAATAGGCAGTCATTACATTATGCCATCGAATTGTCATGCTCCGTGATGTCCTGAACCGGTATTGCAAGGGGGAGATCCCGCTTGATGAAGCAGAAAAACTGATCGCTGGTCTTCGTCTCGAAACAGTGTCAAACCTTGCCCACCTGGATCTTGGAAGGCCCATGCGCTGTGGAATACCGGAAGTGATCCTGGCAGAGGGAAAAGATCCCGCCCAGCTGAAGAGGATAGCAAAAATGGCTGTGGATACCACCGGAAGATGTATCATATCGAGGATCACCCCCGAACACCGCAGGGCAATCCAGGAGCTTGAGGGGCAGACAGGCGTTTCCGTAACATTTCATGATATGGCGCACATGGCAGTGATTTCACGGGTTGACGCTCCCGAACGGACCGGGGGCATTGTGGCAGTGATCACCGCGGGAACATCGGACATTGCCGTGGCAGAGGAGGCGCGAGTGATAGCAGAGGAGATGGGCTGCCGGGTCTGCAGCGCATATGATGTCGGGGCTGCCGGTATCCACCGTCTCTTTCCGGCCCTCCGCACGTGCATCGATGCCCATGTATTCATCGTGGCCGCGGGCAGGGAGGGCACGCTCCCGGCCATTGTTGCCGGACTGGTGAACAGGCCCGTTATTGGTGTCCCAGTCAGCACCGGATACGGGTACATGGGCCATGGGAAGGCGGCGCTTGCAAGTATGCTTCAGTCCTGCTCAGTCCTCGCGGTTGTGAACATCGATTCAGGATTTACTGCAGGGGCCTTTGCAGCGCAGATAGCAAACATGGTGGCAGAGAGATGACACGGGCATTCTATATCGGACGGTTCCAACCCTATCACAACGGGCACCAGTACGTTCTCGAACAGATCGCGAAGAGCGACGATGAGATAGTCATTGGTGTGGGGAGCGCCCAGCTCTCCCACGAGCAGGCCAACCCGTTCACGGCAGGAGAGCGGGTCCTGATGATAACCAGCGCCTTGAAAACCCTGGATCTCCCGATATATGTCATACCGATCGAGGATATCAAGAGAAATTCGCTCTGGGTCGCCCATGTTCGATCCATGACCCCGCCTTTTGACAGGATTTATTCGAGTAACCCGCTCGTCATGAGGCTTTTTGCTGAAGAAGGGCTATCAGTGCACTCTCCTGCACTGTACGGACGTGAACTGTACAGTGGCACGGAGATCCGGAGAAGAATGCTGAGAGGGGAACCATGGCGGGACCTTGTACCGGAATCCGTCTGTGAGGTGATTCGGGAGATCGACGGGGTCGAGAGGATCAGGGAGATTGCACGGGATGACTGCGATGTTTGATGGTATCAGGGATATCTTTAAAAAGAAGGAATCCCCTGTTGGCCGAATCCGGATCGATAACGTGCCCGGAATGCTTGATTCATATGAGGAAGATCTGGATTCAGAGGTACGCGCAGGGACATCTGGCCACATGAAGGCGATCATGGATGCCCGGTCCAACCTTATCGCTCTTGTCCAGACACTCTCATCAGCCGAACGGGAAGAAGCATTCCATCCGAAACTTGAGAAAATTGCCAGAAATACACTCCCTCTCTTCGAGAAGTCCATGATCGCCGCTTTGAACAGGGAACTGCCCGAAGAACCCGAGAAGTTTTACCAGGCGGCAACTGAATGCCTGAAGGGCTGTGTCAAGAGCCAGGCAGGGCCGGGGAGGTACCTGCAAGGCGTATTTCCTGACGAGATGAAGGCCATACGAAGAGAGATCGACGTGGTCGGAAGGGAGATGAATATCATGACGCCGGTCATATCAGCGGCCAGGAAAAAACGCGAACTGATACGGTCATGCAGGAACATGTACTGCACTTTAACGGACCAGATCGGCGAGAAAGAATCATCCGTCGCCAGGATCCCCCTGCTGGAAAGCGACCTTTTGGAACGGCGGAGAGTTCTCGAGCAGGCATCTGCCGATCTTTCACGCGTGATGGAAGGCGAGGAGGCAAAAAATCTCAAGGATCTTCGCAGAAAGGAAAAATCTGCCGCAGAAGAAGTCGCCGCAATCGAGCGCCGGATGCGGGCAGTCTTCTCCAACATCACGCATGTCTTCCGAAAAGCGGAGAAACTCATGCAGAGAGAGGAAAGCGGACGTGCGCCAAAGGAATTACATCAGTTGATTGAACTGCTTTCGGGAAGAGATATCCCCCGCGAGCAGGATCTGCGGCAGAATCTCGAACCTGTCCTCGGAATTGTCGGCAGTATGATAGATACAGGGGATATCGTCCTCAAGAACAGGGAGGAAAAAGAGCTCTTCGCAGATCCCTCGGAGATCAACAGGATCCTGGAAGACCTGTACGCCGGGAGAAGAGAGGCGGAAGAACGCTGTTCTTCAATTGCGGAACAATACAGGGGAGATCCAGCAAGGGCCAGGATCACGGATCTCAAGAGCAAGATAGAAGAGATGGAGAGGCACATCCGGGAACTCGAAGGGCAACAGGAGGCGATCGAAGAGACGGCCAAAAAGGCCGATTCACTCATACCGGACCTTACCCGGAAACTTGAATCCGGCCTTGGATCGCTTTTGGGAAAGGAGATCGTCCTTGAACCCGTTTCCGCCAGTACCGCATCATGATCTGTATGCAACGAGGGAGGTGATACACCATGCAAGAAGACGAGTTCAGGATTCTCCCGGTAAAGGAAGGACGGGTGCAATGCCTGCCAGGTAAAGAGGAGACCATAGACCACTGCAGGTTCTGTGTCTACTCCCGGTATTTCCGGGTAGATGGAATATATGTGAAGTCTCCCTCCCTTGCCTACTGCGTTACACAGAAGGCCTGCGAAGAAGTGGACCTGGATCGTGTAGAGGCAGTAAAATGCGCAGACAGGAGGAGGGAAGGCTACCGGAGCATGATGAATATCATAGGATAAGATACATCAATCGCTCTTCCAGAATTCCCACCATCTTTTACTCTGGTATGGAACCGCTCTCATCTCCCGGCCCCACTCCACGTCAATGGTGTGGTGGATCAGCCTCGTCTCTTCGGCGAGATCGTTCATTTTCTGCTTGATCTCCTGGAGATCCTTTCGTATTGTGTTATATTCTTCAAATGCCCGCTGCTGATTGAGCTTGATGGTTCCGCCTTCGGTCAGTTTCTCGTACCCGTTCTCAATGAATTCAAGTATTGCCCTGTTCCGCTCGATGCCGTGCTCCTTGGCAAATTTATCTATATGATCCATCGTCTCCGGATCAAGGGTGAATGATACTCTCATCGGCATTGTAATCGTTCCCGTGCAGATTTCACTGGTTAATACTTACTATGCAATCCACCATGAAAAAACCGCTCCCTCTGCACCCTGTCAATCCTTTATTGGTCCAGTAACAGGGAGACGATCCCATCCACATCAGCACTGTCCTCGAATTCAGCTGCAAGTTTATCGTAAGGATCCGCGTCTCTGTCCGGATTGGGTCGGTACAAAAGCCCTTTCTTCCCGTACAGGTATGACAGGAGCGCATCTACCGCAGACTGGTTTTCGAACAGGCCATGCATGTATGTCCCGATCACAAGGCCATCCTCTGAAACCGCCCCCTCCCCGTCGAATGCCTCGATGGCTCCCACCCTCTCTGTCTCTCCCATGTGGATCTCGTAGCCCGTCACGGTACCCATGCCGGATAGAATTGGCCCTATAGGTCTTGCCGTGCGGCACATCTGTTCGGTCTTCTTCGCATATGACCCGAACCGTGTTCTGACATCGAGGAGCGAAAGACCCCTGTGGCTTCCTTCTCTCGACTCTACGCCCGAGTCAACGATCTCCTTTCCGAGTATCTGGTAGCCTCCACAGATTCCGATTATCGGAATATCACGCCCTCTTGCTGAAGTAATCTCCAGCCCTGTTCCACTTTCGTGAATCAATGCAAGATCTTCGACGGTGTTCTTTGTCCCGGGCAGGATGATGCAGTCGAAATCGTCAAGCGGGGATCCAGGCCTGACATATTCGACCATGGCATGTGGCTCGAGTCTTTCAAAATCGGTAAAGTTCGATATGCGGTCGAGCCGTATGATGGCAATCCGAACCGGGTGCACCTCCGCCTTTTTGTCCTCGATTGATAACGAATCTTCGCTGGGAATCCGCGTGGAGAGATACGGCAGAACGCCAAGGACCGGGATCCTGCAGATATCCTGGATGATCTCGATACCCTCTGCAAAGATCGCGGGGTCTCCCCTGAACTTGTTTATGAGTATTCCCCTGACCAGGGGGCGCAGATCAGGAGGCAGGAGTTGTATAGTCCCGTAGACCTGTGCGAATACACCTCCGCGTTCGATATCGGCCACCAGGATTATCGGATATTTCAGGGCCCTGGCGAGCCTGATATTGGCAATATCCCTCGAATACAGGTTCACTTCGGCGGCCCCCCCGGCCCCCTCCACGACCAGGTGGCCATATCTCTCTTTGAGCCTTTCGACAGCCTCAAGGGCCTGTTCCAACAGAAAATCGGTCTCCTTGTAGTAATCCGTAATTTCAACGTCTTTGTAGGGATGGCCAAGCAGGACAACCTGCGAGGTCCTGTCGCCTTTTGGTTTGAGGAGGATGGGGTTCATATCGGCTTCGGGTTCGAGCCTGGCAGCGAACGCCTGCATTGCCTGGGCTATCCCTATCTCACAGCCGCCGGCTGTCACATACGAATTCAGGCTCATGTTCTGTGATTTGAAGGGGGCGACAGAGATTCCGCGATTTGAGACGGCCCTGCATATTGCTGCCACAACGGTGCTCTTTCCCACGTGTGACGCGGTCCCCAGGACCATCAGAGACATGCATCATAGGTATGCACGAATTTAAATAAAAGGCGTTCCCCAAAGACTGATCGATGGAACTTGGAGAAACCGCCCGCATACTGTTGTCCAGCCGTTACCTGCTTCCTGGCGAGACACCTGAGGGGATGTTTCTCCGGGTGGCCGAATCCATTGGGAGAAGCAAATGGGAAAAATTTTACCAAAGCATGAAGAATCTCCAGTTTCTTCCCAATTCACCCACACTGATGAATGCCGGGACACCGTCAGGACAGCTCTCGGCATGTTTTGTTCTGCCGGTCGGGGATTCTATTGACAGAATATTTGCCACACTCTCTCACATGGCCCTCATCCATAAGAGCGGGGGTGGAACGGGCTTTTCTTTCTCACAGATACGCCCGGCGGGAGATCTTGTCGGGGGAACGGCAGGCGTGGCAAGTGGCCCGATACCCTTCATCAGGGTTTTTGATGAAGCCACGAACGCCCTGAAACAGGGTGGAAAGAGAAGAGGGGCAAATATGGGAGTTCTGGCCAGTTCCCATCCTGATATCATGGATTTCATCAGGCTGAAGACAGAAGGCGGGCTGGCGAATTTCAATCTCTCAGTTGGTTTTGATGAAGAATTTTTTGAAAAACTGGAGAGACGATCGGATTATTCACTGAAAAATCCGCGTGACGGCGAAGTCTGGAATACGATCAATGCTGTCGATATAATCGAGTCCCTCTCAAGGGCTGCGTGGCAATGCGGGGATCCGGGAACCCTCTTCCTGGATGCGATAAACAAGGCAAACACGGTCCCGGGCCTGGGAGATATTGCCGCTACCAATCCCTGTGGAGAACAGCCGCTCCTTCCGTACGAGAGCTGCAACCTCGGAAGTATCAATCTTGCAGCATGCATCCAACATGGTGAGATAGACTACGATCTCCTCGGATCCCTCGTATCGCTGGGAGTGGAATTTCTGGACCAGGTCATAGATGTGAACCGTTTTCCGATCCCCGAGATCAGGGAACGGACTCTTCAGACACGGAAGATAGGGCTTGGGGTGATGGGACTTGCAGACGCCCTTCTGATGATGGAAATTCCCTACCAATCAAGGGAGGCGCTCGAAAATACGGCGGAAATTATGAGTTTTATCCAGAGAGAAGGCCATGCGATCTCGGAAGAGCTTGGAGGGAAGATGGGATCGTTTCCCGCAATTGACCGGAGCGTCTACCAGGGGGAGATGCGGAATGCGACAGTCACGACAGTAGCCCCGACAGGATCCCTGCACCTCATTGCCGGCGTGAGCAGCGGGATTGAACCCGTCTTCTCATACTCGTTTGAGAGGATCATCAATGGCCACCATATCCGGTTTCTTCACCCCATCGTGAAAGATTACCTCAAATCTCTCCCTGCAGGGAGCGCGTTGCTGCATGATGTGCAGAGATCAGGAGGCCTGGCAAACCTTCCTGTCAGCCGCGAGATACGAGATCTCTTCATGACCGCATCAGAGATAGATCCGCGGTTCCACGTTCAGATGCAGGCAACCGTGCAGCGTTTCGTGGACAATGCAGTCTCAAAGACGGTGAATCTCCCGGAAGACGCGAATCCCGAGGATGTCTGTGAGATATTTCTTCTGGCACGAAAACTCGGATGCAAGGGTATCACCATATACCGGTATAACAGCAGATCTGATCAGCTGCTCTCGAGGGGCTGTGAGACCTGCCGCGTGGATCTCTTCAGTGAATAAAACAGGGTGTTTTTCACCGAGGATAATGGCACACCCTACAACATCTGACAGAGCCAGTTGATATCATTTCAATTTTCGATATTCTCCGATTATGCCAACAAATATATAAAGAGAGCTTATAAGGTACTTGTAATGAACGGTGGTATATGTCCCACGTGCGGACTGCCTAAAGAACTCTGTATATGTGAAGAAGTTGCCAAAGAGCAACAGAGGATCAATGTCAAGGTAAACACACGACGGTATGGAAAAGAAGTAACCGTGATCGAAGGGCTCGATCCGACCGACATCGATCTTGAGGATCTCTCAAAATATCTGAAGAATAAACTTGCCTGTGGAGGAACGGTAAAGGGAAATTCTATTGAATTACAGGGAAACCACAGGGAGAGGGTCAAAGAATTGCTTGCAGATAAGGGATACAGCGTGGAAAATATCAGTTAAAAATTTTTATTTTCTCTCTCGCTTCTTTTTCTTCGATTTCATCATGGAGAGAAGGTCGACCCCGTAACTCCCCCCCTTTCCGAACCCCACAACTGTTTCACCAGATTGAGCCAGTTTTTCAATATTCAATTCGTATGTGCCTGGGGAGACGATCCTGATACTTTCCACGCTGTTGTAAAGATCCTCGGCGACCCCCTCTGCACCCCCTGTTTCTTCTTTTGTTTCGGATTTGGGCTCTGCAGGGGGTATTCTTTCGGGAATTTTCCGTCTCCTGCTTTCTGAAGCGACATAGAGGAACTTTCTGCCGCCGCACTGTTCACAGCCCTCGAGTATTTCAGACGAGGAATCCGGGTAAATTTTTCCACACTTCACGCATTTGTGCGGCACGATCTCACCTCGTGGAGATCCAGGCGCTTATGACATCCTTGTCCTTCTTGATCATGCGAAGCTGGTTTGCCGGTCCTATCACCGTAAGCCGACTCTCCGGCGCACTCTTTCCCAGCAGTCGTTTCAGGAATCCGGGGCTGTCTGCCCGGGATGGATATGTCTCGATCTCGATTCCATTGAAGCCGTCGGGCAGTATCTCCCGCATGGTCATCTCGATTAACGTGCTCTGCTCCTCGGGTGCCAGACCCTTCTCGAGAATAACGATGGTGCCCCTGCGCACATCATCCAGGATCATCCGTATCTTCTCCATCGAAGTCATGGTAGCCAGCCTCTCATCGGATATGAGATCTATCTGAATTCCCTCGATCATCCGGTATCACCTGAAATGATTCACCATCTTTTCGTAGAGATCTTCAACGTTCTTTCCTTCGAGGCAGGAGATTGGAATAACCGGGTGCTGGGGAAAAGCACTGCGTATCCGCTGGGGGGTGGCTGCTGGCAGGTCAATCTTGTTTGCGGCGATGATCACCGGAAGATTCCTGCTCTCGATGATCCCTATCATCATGATGTTTACCTGCATGAACGGGTCCTCCGTGCTATCGAGCATGTATATCACCCCGTCTATATCTTCCCTCAGCCAGTGCATGGCTTCCGCCACACCTTCCGTAGCCTCCCTGGCCCGGACTACAGCTTCATCCCTCGTCACTCCGTATTCAAGGAATTCCATGTAGTCTATCTTCGTGGTCACGCCAGGGGTGTCCACGATATCAATGGTGATCGAGCTGCCGTTCGAACCGCTTATCGTGATATCACTCTTCCGCGACGCCCGCCGCGTCTCATGCGGTATCTCGCTCACCTGGCCCATCTCCTCTCCGGTCCAGTCCCTGGCGATTCGGTTTGCCAGCGTGGTCTTTCCTGCATTGGGAGGGCCATATATGCCAATTCTTGTACGTTTTTTCCTGAAAAACGCCTGTAAAAATTTTGAAACCCGGTTACGCGTCTGGATAAAGATACTCATTTTGCACCTCGGAGCGCATTCCCGGAATTTTCCGGTTTATCCATGGTATCCTATATGATACCTGCATTATTAGATTTATTCTCATTATCACGGGTGGGATTGTGTGACCGAGGTATTATATAGATCAATTATTTTATATTGATGGCTTGCAGTAATGGTAACTGCAGTTATCATATCTGAAAACACAAGAAGATGGGGGTGATTTATGAAGAATACATCCGATTCGATCCGTTTTGAAACCCAGGTACCTCTACGGGAGGTAATGCGGAGCAACCCGACAACGATTAATTTTGATGCCCCGGTGGCCCGTGCGGCCATGGCCATGTGCCGGGACGAGGTTGGTAGCTGCATCGTTTTGCATGATAACCTTCCGATAGGCATAATCACAGAGGAGGATATCAATTGCAAGGTAGTGGCAAAGGACAGGAAGCCGGGATCGGTTCACGTAAACGAGGTCATGAGCACGCCGCTTATCACCATTGGAGCAGACAAGATGGTCCGTGATGCAGCTCACATGATGATCAGGAACCATGTGAGACGGCTTCCAATAGTAAATGATGCAAAAGAGGTAATCGGGATTGTAACGGTTCGCGATATCCTCACGGTCTCGACGGAGTTAAATGACCTTATGGACGACCTGATCGAGATAAACCGGGTAGAAGAGGTTGAAGTCGGGTTATGCAGCCGCTGCGGGCAGATGTCAGACGACCTCCGCCGGCTTGACAACACGATGCTCTGCCCCTCATGCCGTGAGGAGGAATTTCTTCAATGAAAAATGCATCAGATTTCCTTGTCGAGGTCCCTCTTCTCAAATATGATGAAATAATAACCCGGGCCCGGCAGATACTCCGGGAGGACGTCTTCCGCGAGATCTATGTCCATGACGGGAAGAGAAAACTCATGGGATACATCGATATGTCCGATGCCCTTGCAGTCACGGCCACAAAGTCCAACGTGACTATAGAAGGTTTTACAAAGCCGATACGACCGGTGAATGATACCGACTCGCTTGATGTCGTCGTCTCCTGTATCAGGGAGAACATGACAAGCAGTATCCCGATGGTCGACGACCAGGGTCTCATCATCGGAGGTGTACTGCTCTCGGAGATCTTCCCGGTGTTGATAACCCGGGGGAAGGTCCGGGGACGGGTCGATGAATTCATGTCAGAAAAAGTGATTACCTGCACATCGGACGAACCCGTATCAAAAATACATACTCTTATTATTGATAGCGGGTTCTATGCTTTTCCTGTAGTGAAAAAGAAAAAGATCGTCGGGATTGTATCAAGGAGAGATCTCCTGAAGGACGGCCGGTGGCGGTCGTCTGTCGATGGAACATCACCAACTCCTGTGGAAAATATCATGACAACCCCCGCATTTACCGTGTCGCCTGACGAAGATGTCCAGTATGCAGCAGATCTCCTGGTACGTCATGACGTGAGCAGGCTGCCGGTTGTCGAAGGTGACCGTGTCGTCGGCATCCTTGACCGGCACGATGTTCTGGATTCAATGCACTGATCCTGATCAGGGCATGTGTCCTGTACCACGTATCGTGAAAAATATGTCCGCTATCGATGAAAAATGAGATTACATTCCAAGGATTGATAATATGCACCACACTGAACGGAATTACAAACAGGGAGACAAACTTCTGAAAATGCCTGGAAAACTCGACCGGGGCCCCGTGGAATTTAAATCGCGGAGAGTTGAACAGGAAGGAGAAATAATGGCCGTCGCTACCCGCGATGTTGTATCGGTACCTCCGTCCGCAACAATCCAGGGTGCAGTGGAGACCATGACGAATTGTGGATTCCGGAGACTACCCGTGGTCGATCCAGGAAGCAGAAAAATTCGTGGAATCCTCACATCCGGGGATATCATCAATTTCATGGGAGGAGGGGATAAGTTCAACCTGGTCCAGGTCAAACATGGCGGAAATCTTCTTGCTGCCATCAACGAGAGTGTCCGGACGATCATGACCCAGAAGATCACCTCTCTCCATGATTCGGCATCGATTGCAGATGCAATCGCCATTATCACGGGTAAAATGATTGGTGGAATACCGATCATCGATGACCATGATGTCCTCATGGGCATGGTGACGGAACGTGATGTGATGAAGATCCTTGCCAACGAGAGGGTTGAAGGCACCGTAGAGGATGTAATGACGCGTTCACTTCGAGTGACCGAACCGGACTGCCCGATTGGAAAGGTTACGAAAGACATGACTACCCACCGTTTCCGGCGACTTCCCGTGGTGAGTGACGGTGTTCTGTTTGGGATCGTCACGGCAACTGACATCATGAAGTACCTCGGGACAGGAAAGGTATTCGATCAGCTGGTTACCGGGGACGTTGCCGAGGTGATGGGGCTGCCGGTGCGGAACCTTGTATCAGGCAAGCTCTTCACCATATCTCCTGAAAAGAGCATTCATGATGCCGCACGAATGCTTCTGGACAAGGGAGTCGGAGCGCTCCCCGTCATTGAAAGTGACCGCCTGATCGGGCTCGTGACCGAATTTGACCTGGTCAGGGTCCTCTCAGGGGAGTGATTGGGATGAAAGCTTCTGATGTGATGAGCTCACCGGTTTTTGTTGTCGCACCTGGGGAGACTGTTTCCCATGCACGAAACCTCATGCTCAAACACAAGATCTCGAGACTTCCTGTAATTGAAGAGGGGCGGCTTCTTGGGATCATCACGAAGAAGGACATCGGGTATAAACTCCGCCAGAGCGAGCCGCTGTGGCGGAGAAGACCGATTGATCATATACCTGTCCAGGTACTGATGACTCCTGATCCCGTTACGGTCGGCCAAAACGCCCAGATACGTGAGATTGCCGCTACTATGATCGAATGGGATATCAGTGGATTGCCGGTCATCGAGGATGGACAGCTGGTTGGCATTATCACCAAGTCGGATCTCCTCAGTTCTTCGCATGTGAACGGGCTTTCAACGAAAGTTGGCGATATAATGGAGGATGCCATCACGATCAACCGGTATCATTCCCTTGATCACATCATAGACATCATGAGAGAGAGGAATGATAAAGTGGTGGTGATAGATAATAATGGCACGCTGGCCGGAATCATCACCGAGAGTAACCTGGCCTTCTACCTTTATATCGACGAGAAAGCCAGGCTGCCGGCAAAGGATGTCACGATTTCGAGAAAAGAGGAATCTGCAGGCAGAAAGTCTTTCAGGTATGTGTTTGAGGTATCTGCGGTTGCCGAGGATCTGATGTCGAGACCGGTGATAACGGTTCCTCCCGAGACACCGCTCTCGCAGGCCGTCCAGCTGATGCAAAGCCAGAATATCAACTGTCTTGTCGTCACAGAAGGCAAGGAAATCAAGGGTATCATGAAGAGAGACGATATCATAAAGGAAGTGGCCCAATGAGTGAAGATGTATTTGTAAAGGACGTCATGAAAAAGCCTGTTACCATTGCGAAGTCCGCCCTGGTCACCGAGGCCCTGGATAAGATGCTCGAGCAGGGGATCGATCCCCTCATCGTCCTGAATAACAACACGGTGGTAGGCACGGTCTCCCGCCAGAGTGTCGCTGAAAAATTGGGTACAAAGAGGAATTCTGATATATCCCCGAATTCTATTCACGTCGCCAATGTCGTGGAGAGCGAATTCACCACGGTGTATCCTGACCAGGATATCGACGTACTCATTCCTCTGCTCCAGGTATACAAACTCGTGGTCGTGTATGACGAGGACCACCGCCTGATCGGGCAGGTTTCAGCCGGGGATCTCCTGAAGATCTGCCGCCCGGATGCGGGGCTTTCAGAAGTAATGGAGAGAGCGTATACGATCGAGGAAGATGAACGCGTTGTCCACCTGAGACGGAGGATGCTTGACGATGACATCAAGCGGTTTGTCGTGACACAGAACCAGAAGATTACGGGTATCGTGACCGAGACGGATGTTGCGGTGGCGATGAGAAAGTTCCGTGAACTGGTCGAGGACAAATACCAGGATCACAGGGTACGAAATCTCCTGGTAAAGGATATCATGTCTTCTCCTGTTCTGTCGGTTCCAGGAGATATCGCACTAGACGATGTCATGGATGTCATGCTCGACAAAAAGGTCGGCTCCATACCGGTTATCAACGGAGGAAAACTCCTGGGCCTGATCACCAGGGAATCCCTGTTAAAGGCGCTCTAAAGAAAACATCTTTTTTACTCCTTTTTCTCCGTGGGAAATCTCCTGTCCGGAGATGACGGATGCGTACGCTGTCATGAAAACCGGATGGTCATTACCATCTCTCAAATTCGTCTGGAAGACGAAAGATTAAGCCGTATCCTGTGTTCAATATGCAAATCACGTACAGCACTGGTGGAAAAAAGTCCTGGTGCCAGTCAACCTTACCCATTGATTCCAAAACGAAAGGATTTCCCGGATGGGTGCTTTGGCAGTACTTTATGTCCCAAAAGGGATAATCTCATACCCGAAATGGTAATGAGACCGACTATTCCCGTAAAACCTACCTCCAATGTGGGAGAACTGCTCGAAGGCATGAGCAAAACAGGCTTTCAGGGAAGGAGACTGGGAGAGTCTGTTGACATCTGGTCCCGGATGATCCAGGATAGGGAATGCACCATATTTCTTGGTCTTTCCGGTGCGATGATCCCTGCAGGCATGAAAGAATGCCTGATCTCTCTTGTTGAAAACCATTACATCGATGTGCTGGTGTCTACGGGTGCGAATATCTTTCACGACCTCTGCGAACATTTCGGTGTCCGTCATTACCTGGGACATCACCACGTGGACGATGGCGATCTCTTCTCAAGGGGAATAGACCGGATCTATGACGTATTTGCCTATGAAGAGGAGTTCAGGAGTGTCGATCAGAGAATTGCCGACTTTGCAGCCGGCATTGCACCGTTCAAGGGCTCTTCACGGGAATTCATCCGGCTCGCAGGGGAATGGGCGATACGTGAATGTGCGGATGGCCGGTCATTGATCTCGGCGTGTGTCCGGAACAATGTCCCGGTATTCATACCCGCACTGTGCGACTCGTCAATCGGGATCGGCCTCGTGATGGCAAGAAGGAACGGGATATCGGTTGATGTGGACCAGATCTCCGATGCTGATGAGATCACGCGGATGGTTGAAGGCTCGCCTTCAACCGGAGTGATCTATATCGGTGGCGGAGTCCCCAAGAATTTTATTCAGCAGACACAGGTTATCGCCTCCATTCACGATTCAGACCTTGGGGGTCATGCCTATGCAATCCAGTTTACGACAGACGCTCCGCACTGGGGTGGTCTTTCGGGATGCACGTTCGAGGAAGCGATAAGCTGGGGCAAGGAATCAGTAAGCTCTCCACGAACGCAGTGTTTCTGTGATGCGACGATAGCCCTGCCACTGGTAACATCAGCACTTCATGCAAAGGGGCTGAAGAGAAAGGGGAAAGATGCAGTGTCACTGTGCCTGCCAGAATAAACCCGGGACACAGGCAAAGGGTTATATTCTTAACCATCACAGTAAATAAGCACCATTCATGGAGCAGCAG
>DAWO01000024.1:11878-12112 GCA_002509485.1 Methanolinea sp. UBA477 | reverse complement strand
AAAAAAGAGGGATTGGATGGCTCAGGAAGAAGAAATAAAGTATTTCGTACGAATCAGCAACACCGATCTGGACGGAACCAAGCCCGTGCACATCGCGCTTACCGGCATCAAGGGCGTGGGTATGCATAGCGCGGCTGTGATAACCCAGATGGCAAAGGTGAATGGACGGGAGCTTATCGGCAAGCTGCCTGAAGAGGATGTTGACCGTATCCGCGAGGTTGTGGATAATTATTC
>DAWO01000024.1:0-11717 GCA_002509485.1 Methanolinea sp. UBA477 | reverse complement strand
AATGGGATATCCAGGAAAGAATCATAAACAGTACCAGACCCCCAAGAGACCGTTTGAGAAAACCCGGATCGAGGAAGAGACCAGGTTGATGATCGAGTACGGTCTTCGGAACAAGCGGGAAGTATGGAAGGCACAGAGCCATCTCCGCCGGTATCGCAAGGCGGCACGAGATCTCCTGGCCCTCACGTCTGCCGGGGCAGATGACGCCCTGGCCACAACCAAGAAGGACCAGCTGATCGGCCACCTGCAGAGGATGGGGCTTTTGGGGCCCGATGCCGACATCGACAGCGTCCTTTCCCTCAAGGTGCAGCAGGAACTGGAACGAAGGCTCCAGAGCATGGTGTATCGCCAGGGACTGGCTCGCTCACCGAAACAGGCCCGCCAGCTCATTACCCATGGGCATATAGCCATCAGCGGGAAGCGTGTGAGCATCCCTGGCTACAGGGTCACCAGGGGTGAAGAGACCGAGATTGGCTATTATGGGAAATCGCCCATAGCGAACACGGATCATGCCGAGAGAGCTCGGATCAGCAAGGCAGGGAGATGACCATGGCCGGCGACAAAGAAAAATGGGGTATCGCGCACATATTCGCTTCATTTAACAACACCATCATCACCATCACGGATCTCTCCGGTGCCGAGACCGTCACCAAGAGCAGCGGGGGAATGGTAGTCAAGCAGGACCGGAACGAGAGCTCACCATATGCCGCGATGCAGATGGCATCCAACGTGGCCCAGACGGCCATGGAAAAAGGGATCGTGGGAGTGCACGTGAAAGTCAGGGCGCCGGGGAGGGGTAAACAGCGCAGTCCCGGTCCGGGAGCCCAGGCTGCAATACGCGCCCTTGCCAGGGCCGGAATGAGAATCGGGAGGATCGAGGACGTAACTCCGATACCCCACGATTCCATCCGCTCCAAGGGCGGGCGCAGGGGAAGGAGAGTCTGATGGATCTAGCAATCACCCGACTTGACGATGCAGTCGGACGATTCAGCCTGGAATCGTCCAACCCGTCATTTGCAAACGCTCTCCGGAGGGCAATGATATCAGAGGTGCCGACTCTTGCTATCGACGAGATCCGCATCTATGACAATACCAGCGCCCTCTTCGACGAGATGCTTGCGCACAGGATCGGGCTGATACCTCTTGCGACAGACTCCAGCTGCTACGTCATGCGGAAAGAGTGTGCCTGTGGTGGAGAAGGATGTCCCGGATGCATGGTGACATACACTCTGAGTGTCGAAGGGCCGTGCACAGTGTATTCCCGTGACCTGATACCTGCCGATCCAGCGGCGGCACCAACAGATCCGGATATCCCGATCGTGAAACTGATCAAGGATCAGAAAGTCGTTCTCGAGGCCAGGGCAGAACTGTCAACGGGAAGGGAGCATGCAAAGTGGCAGCCGACCAGTGCGTGCGGTTTCAAAAACTACCCTGTAATCGAAGTGAGCGACAGCTGTGATGCATGCGGGCAGTGCGTCGACGAATGTCCAAGGGATATCCTGGTCATCGAGAAGGGTCGCGTCGCGCCAATCCCGGAGCGGATAGAGGAGTGTTCCCTCTGCAGGCTCTGTGAACGGGCATGTATGATGACCGGAATCGGCGACGAACCTGCCATCAGGGTAAAGGCGGACGACTCTAGGTTTATATTTGTGGTGGAAAGCGACGGCTCAATGCCTGTGAAGATGATCCTTACGCAGGCAATCAGGTACATGAAAGGCCGATCGACCGAACTTTTGGAACATATTGGTGAAATATCGGGAGTGACTCGCGATGAAAAGAAGGATGAATAACAAATCCAACATCCGCCTTCTGGATCTTATCCATACGCTGAAGGCGGCATCAAGGGAGAACGAAGTAAGTATCTGGCGGGATATTGCCACACGACTTGAAGGTCCCGGCAAAAATTATGCTGAAGTCAACGTAAGCAAGATCAACCGCTATGCCGGCGACGGAGAGACGATCCTCGTCCCTGGAAAGGTACTTGGCAGCGGACTTCTTGAGATGTCGGTAACGGTTGCTGCATTGAACTTCTCCGAATCGGCCCTCGCCAAGATAAGGGGTGCCAACGGCCAGTGTATGAGTATTGAAGAATTGATCAGGGACAACCCGAAGGGCAGCCAGGTCAGGATTCTGAGGTGAGGGAATGACTACGGTAATCAACGGCGAAGATCTTCTCCTGGGCAGGATGGCCAGCATTGTAGCAAAAAGGGCGCTGAATGGAGAAGATATCGCAATAGTAAACGCTGAAATGGCGATCATATCCGGCAGCAGGGCACGAGTGCTTGGAAACTACAAGAAGAAGAGAAGCAGGGGGTCTGTCGAAGGTGGACCATTCTTCCCGCGGAGACCAGACCACATCGTGAAGCGGACCATCCGGGGTATGCTGCCGTACAAGCGACCTGCAGGCGATGCTGCCCTGAAACGGGTCCGCGTATATGTGGGGGTTCCTGGAGAGTTTGATGGAAAGGACATGGAATCACTGGAAGAGGCCCACATCGACCGGTTGAACAATCCCCAGTATGTGACCCTGGGCACGGTGAGTTCGCTCCTTGGTTCAAAGTATTGATGGTGATAGAATGGTAAAAATTGTAAATACGAGCGGAAAACGAAAGACGGCCATTGCACGGGCCACTTTAAAGACGGGGAAAGGTCGCGTCAGGATAAACTCGGTGCCTCTCGATCTCTTTCCAAACGAGATGGTGAGGATGAAGATCTCCGAGCCGCTCCTCCTTGTTCCAAAGGCCATCGATGGGATAGACGTATCCATCGATGTCCATGGAGGCGGAATCATGGGCCAGGCCGAAGCTATCCGCACGGCCCTGGCAAGAGGTATCCTGAAGTGGCACAACGATCCTCAGATCAAGGAGATGTATCTGACATACGACAGGACGCTTCTCGTCAACGATTCGCGACAGAAGGAATCGAAGAAACCTCATGGACGTGGGGCAAGGAAGAAATTCCAAAAGTCTTATCGTTGAGATATCCAAATAAAAGGGAGAACAAACCGATATGATACCTGTCCGATGTTTCACCTGTGGTAAGGTGATTTCCACCGCATACGAGGAGTTCAAGCGGCGTAAAGAGGCCGGGGAGGATCCCAAGGGGATCCTCGACGACCTCGGTATTACGCGGTATTGCTGCCGGAGGATGTTGCTGACACACAAGGAGATTATAGATGATCTCAACCCGTATCAGTGAGGGGTCGTGGGGTAGCCTGGACTATCCTATGGCGTTCGGGATGCTGTGACCTGAGTTCGAATCTCAGCGACCCCATTTATTATCAAAACCATGCATTTTGAGGATTAAAGAATGCAATCTTATACTCGATATGAAAGAGCCAGGATTATTGGAGCACGTGCTCTACAAATATCGATGGGTGCCCCGTTACTAATCAAAACATCAAAAATCGACCCGCTTGAAATAGCTATCGAAGAATTCCAGCAAGACATGATTCCCATCACCGTGAAGAGGAAGTAGGATTCGAATGACCGTAATACGCGAGATTCAATTAAGATCGATACTGGACAGCAGGGGAAATCCTACCGTCGAGGCCGATATCTTCACAGAATGGGGATTTGGCAGGGCGGCAGCACCCAGCGGGGCCAGTACGGGCCTTTTCGAGGCGAAGGTGAAGGATCCGTTCGCAGCAGTCGAGCATGCCCGACAGAATGTCATTCCTTCTCTGATAGGCGAGGATTCGCGAAACCAGGTTGCTTTCGACGGTATTCTGCGGGAGATCGATGGCACAGGTGATTTTGCCACAATCGGGGCCAACATCGCAGTTGCACTGTCTCTTGCCAATGCAAAGGCGGCGGCATCCTCGCTCGACATGGATCTCTTCAGCTACCTCGGAGGCCCGTTTGTGTCTGGTATGCCCATGCCACTCGGCAATGTCATTGGTGGCGGCGCACATGCCGAACAGGCTACCGAGATCCAGGAATTCCTGGTTGTACCTACCGGCGCCGCAGGGATGGCCGAGGCGGTATTTGCCAATGCACACGTTCACCGTACGGTGAAAGAACTGCTGAAGGCACGGGGCAAGTCGTGCGGAAAAGGGGATGAAGGAGCCTGGGCACCCAGGATCGATGACATCGAGGCTTTCGAGATCATCACCGAGGCGGTCTCGACCGTGTCCGATGAGCTCGATCTTCCCATCAGGATCGGCATCGATGTCGCTGCCAGCCAGATGTGGGATGAAGCCAGAGATGCATACCGGTTTCGGTCGGGCACACGAACCACCGAAGAGATGGTTGGATATATTGCAGAGCTCGTGGACCAGTATAACCTGGTTTACGTGGAGGATCCGCTCTATGAAGAAGATTTCTCAGGATTCTCCGATCTGACCGAACAGGTGGGCGACAGATGCCTTGTCTGTGGCGACGACCTCTTCGTGACCAATGTTTCCCGGATTATCCAGGGGATCGAACAGGTATCGGCAAACTGCGTACTGATCAAGCCGAACCAGGTGGGGACACTCACCGACACGTTCGAGGCGGTTCACATGGCCCACGCCCACGGCATGGACACCGTGATGAGCCACCGGTCGGGCGAGACGACGGACGAGACCATAGCCCACCTGGCGACCGCATTTTCATGCATATTCCTCAAGACCGGCATAGTCGGTGGGGAAAGGATCGCAAAACTGAATGAACTGATAAGAATCGAGGAACAGATAGAATGACAGAGAACGAGATGGAAATTGAATTGCAGGAACCCCTGGTGCCGGTCGAGGAATACCTTGCTGCAGGTGTGCACATCGGGACACAGCAGAAGAGCAAGGATATGATGAAGTTCATCTACCGGGTACGGGGCGATGGACTCTACATCCTTGATATAAGGGAGACAGACGAGAGGATCAAGACAGCAGCAAAGTTCCTGTCCCAGTTTGAACCCCCGAAGATCCTGATTGTCACCTCCCGGCAGTACGGTCAGTACCCGGCCAAGAAATTTGCCGAGACAGTTGGAGGAATGGCTGTAACGGGGCGTTTTATTCCCGGGATGCTCACGAACCAGAACCTTGCAAATTATATCGAACCGGAAGTGGTGCTTGTCACCGATCCGATCGGGGATGCCCAGGTCGTCAAGGAAGCAGTCCAGAGCGGAATCCCCATCGTGGCACTCTGCGATACAAACAACATGACAAGCTTCATTGACCTTGTCATACCGACCAATAACAAAGGACGCAAAGCCCTCAGCATGATATATTACCTGCTTACGAGGGAGATGCTGCGGTTGAAGGGAATCCAGACGTCGCTTACGTCCGAGGATTTCGAGACAGAACTTTAAATAATACCACAAGAAAGAGGGTAGACCAATGAAGATTCGCACATGCGCAGTTGCCGGCATGTTTTATCCGAGGGACCCTCATCACCTGGAACAGTTGCTGGAAAAGTTCTTCCGCGGGAAAGAAAGGGGGACAGATGCACTGGGGGTGGTCTCGCCGCACGCAGGATATCCCTATTCGGGAGATGTTTCTGCAACGGCATTCAGTGCGTTCGATCCGGAATTTTCCGGAACCTTCGTGTTGATTGGACCGAGCCACCGTGGCTATCGGACCTCAGTGTCACTCCTGCCGTGGGAGACCCCGCTTGGTATCGTGGACAACGACCAGGAGTTCGGGTCGGCACTCGGTCTCGATTGCGACGAGGTCTCACACCAGGACGCCGAAAATTCGCTTGAAGTACAGGTTCCTTTCATCAAATACCGGTTCCCCCGGGCACGGATAGTCCCCATCCTGATGGGCAACCAGGACTACCCGAGTGCAGTCATGCTCTCGGAAGCGATACTCGACGCAGTCAGGGAGACGAAAAGGAGCGACCTGCGGTTCGTGGCCTCGAGCGATTTCTCACATTACGTGCCGGCAGAAAAGGCTCACAGGGATGACCACTACTCTATAGAGGCGCTGGAAACGCTTGATGTGGAGGAGTTCTACCGGCGAATCAACGAGCGGAGGGTCAGTGCCTGCGGAGTCGGGCCCATCGCGGCGATGTGCCTGGTATGCAGGGAACTTGGGGCAAAAAGCGGCGAGCTGATCCGCTATGCAACGAGCGGAGACGTGACCGGTGATCCAACTGTTGTGGGGTATGCGGCCATAACGGTGATGTAGTTGGCAACGTGGAGTGCACCAGGCAAGGTTTTCCTGTTTGGTGAGCATGCCGTCGTGTATGGGAAACCCGGCATTGCAATGGCCATCAAGCCACGGGTATTTGTTACCGTGAGGAAGAGCAAGACCGCCCACCACGCAAAATCGCCGTACATCGATAACTGCTTCGACGAGATGGGGGTAAAGGGAAGTGTCTACGTGAATTCCCAGCTTCCGAGTTCATCAGGGCTCGGATCATCTGCAGCGGTGACCGTAGCGACACTTTCGGCCATAAACGACGAGTTCAGGAAAGACCATTCATTGGAAGAGATCGCGGATATGGCTTTTTCCATCGAAAAAAAGGTCCAGAAAGGGAGGGCAAGCCCTACCGATACATCTGTATCGACATTTGGCGGCCTCGTATTTATTACGGGGACGTCAAGGCGGAGACTGGTTCCGCAAAACTTCCAGATGGTCATAGGCAACAGCATGGTCTCGCATAACACCTCCAGAATGGTGGAGATGGTGGCCGATCTCAGGAAGAGACAGCCGGATATTTGCGAACCAATCCTCGATGCCATCGGCTCTGTCGCCGTTGCCGCGATGCACCACATGTCTGATGCGCAACAACTTGGAAAGCTCATGAACATGAACCATGCACTCCTTGAAGCCCTCGGCGTCGGCCACCCTGCTCTCTCGAAGTTGATCCTTGCATCCCGGGATGCCGGTGCGTACGGTGCGAAACTTACCGGAGCCGGAGGTGGCGGGTGCATGGTGGCGCTGTGTCCAAAACATCTCAAGAACCGGGTCGCAGGAGCGATAGAGGCCGGCGATGCGAGGGCGTTTATCACCACCATCGATACCGAGGGTGTCAGAAAGGAGAAAGATGTCTGAGATGGTTCTTCTGAAACTGGGCGGAAGTGTCATAACCCGGAAGGGTTCAGCCGGGGTGATAGATTCCCACAGGCTATCATTCCTGGCAGACGTGATCGCAGCCCGGCAGCAGATGAGGATGACGATCGTGCACGGTGCAGGATCGTTTGGTCATCCGGAAGCCAGCAGATACGGGATAATGGACGGTGTCGGAACCGAAAACATCGAAGGTATATACATCACCCATTCGGCAGTCGGATTCCTGAACGAGAAGGTTGTTGAGGCTCTCAGATCAGGAGGATGCGAAGCTGTCGGTATCCACCCCATGAGTGGCGCATTTGCCCGGGACGGGAGGCTCGACTTTCTGGAATGCCGAAACCTTGCAAAAATGATGGATCTCGGCATAGTGCCAGTGCTTCACGGCGACGTCGTCTTCGACGGGGAGAGGGGGGCAACGATCATATCAGGAGACCAGCTGGTCCAGTACCTCGGTCGCACAATGGGTTTCAGGAGGATCGGCCTTGCCACGGATGTCCCCGGAATTCTCGACAATGGCAGGGTTGTTCCGGTAATCACGCCGCAAAATGCGCGATCCATAACGCTTGGAGATTCAATGGTCCCGGACGTTACCGGAGGCATGAGAGGAAAAGTCATGGAGATGCTCGAACTTGCCCGGGCCGGGATACGGTCTGAGATATTTCACGTGGAGAGAACAGGGGATTTTCTTGATGAAAAACCCCATGGTGGCACCATCATAACAGGAGAGGGGGATGACGAATAAGGAGAAACTCACCCCGGTCCGGAAACTTGACCACATCAGGATATGCCTCGAGGAGGAGATTGAACGGGGCTGGCCGGGCTTTGACGAGGTTCATCTGAGTCATTGTGCCCTTCCCGAGTGCAACCTTGACGAACTGACGACGAAAATCACATTTCTCGGGCACGACTTTGAGGCACCCCTTTTCATCGCCGGAATGACGGGGGGGCATCCCGAAACGAAGGAGATCAACAGGAGGCTTGCCCGGGCGGCAGAGCGGTTCGGAATCGGCATGGGAGTCGGTTCCCAGAGGGCGGCACTTGTCGACCCCGCACTTGAGGATACGTTCTCAGTGGTGCGCGAGGAGGCGCCGCATGCGTTCCTTGCTGCGAACCTGGGCATTGTCCAACTCCGGGAACATGGTCTGGAATGGGTGGAGAGAGCTGTGGAGATGATCGATGCGAATGCCATCGCGATCCACGTAAACTTCCTCCAGGAAGCCATCCAGCCCGAGGGAGACCATGACGCCACGGGATGCACTGATGCACTTGCCAGTCTCTGCAGGGATTTTGACCTGCCGGTGATCGTGAAGGAGACAGGCAGTGGAATATCGGCGGAGACCGCACGGGTATGCTGGAACGCCGGAGTGAGTGCAATCGATGTTGGTGGCTGGGGTGGCACCTCCTGGGCCGCGATTGAGGGTCTGCGGGCAGCTGCCCGCGGGGAGTCGGGTCTTGCACGGCTCGGTGAAGTATTCGAAGAATGGGGAATCCCGACGGTTGTGAGCATATGCGAGGCAGCCAGTACCGGTGGGCCGATAATCGCTACCGGAGGCATCAGGACCGGTCTTCACATGGCCAAGGCGATGACACTCGGCGCCGACCTCTCCGGCATGGCGCTTACGCTGCTGCCACCCGCCGTTGAGGGAGAAGAGGCATTATTTCAGAAAATAGGGGAAATCAATCACGAATTTAGGGTTGCAATGTTTTTATCAGGTTCACGCACACCTGCGGAACTGTGTAGTAAGAGGGCATATTTTACCGGCACGATCCGGGAGATGCTTGAGCATGAAGGAGGAATATAATGGATATTGAGATAATTGCAGTCGGCGGATACGACGAAGTCGGGAGAAATATGACTGCCGTCCGCTGCGGAAAGGAAATTGTTATTTTTGATATGGGACTCCGTCTCGACCAGGTGATGATTCACGAGGAGGCGGAAGTTGAAAATATGCATTCTCTGGACCTGATCCAGATGATGGCAATACCTGACGATACGATGATGAACACCGTTGAAGGGAGTGTGAAGGCTATTGTCTGCTCACACGGGCACCTGGACCATATCGGGGCTATCCCGAAACTGGCTCACCGGTACAACGCCCCGATCATCAGCACACCATATACAACGGAATTGATCAGGCAGCAGATTGCCGGCGAACAAAAATTCGGTGTGAATAATAAACTGTTTGCCCTGAAAGCGGGACAGAGGTACACCCTTTCACAGCACCTGACCCTGGAGTTCGTGCGGATGCAGCACAGTATCATAGATACGGTAACTGTCGTTCTGCATACCCCCCACGGCGCCATCGTGTATGCCTGCGACTACAAGCTTGACCGGACACCAGTCATCGGGATGCCTCCCGATTTCGAGCGCCTGAGACAGATCGGCAAGGAAGGAGTGCTCGCCCTCATCGTGGAGAGTACCTACATAGACAACAGGGGGAGGGCACCAAGTGAGCGGATTGCCCGGGATATCGTTCGCGACACGATCACGAGTTTCGAGGATGACAAGAATGCAATCATGGTGAGCACCTTCTCGTCGCACATCGCACGGGTGAAGACAATTGCAGAGTGTGCCCACGAAATCGGGCGAAAACCCCTCCTCCTGGGCCGATCCATGGAGAGGTACAGCTCCACTGCAGAGCAGATGAAACTGGTCGCATTTCCCGAGACCACAAGTATGTTCGGTAACAGACGAACAGTTGACAGGACACTCCGGCGGCTGATGAAGGGCGGAAAAGAGAAGTTTCTTCCCATAGTGACGGGACACCAGGGAGAACCCGGATCGATCCTGACCCGTATCGCGCTCGGCGATACACCCTACAAGATTGAGAAAGGCGACAAGGTAATCTTCTCGGCAAAAGTGATCCCCAATCCCATGAACTTCGGCCAGCGGTACATGATCGAAACCCATCTGCAGATGGCGGGTGCACGGATATTTCCTGACCTGCATGTGACCGGACATGCCTACCGGGAGGACCATTACGAGTTCATCCATCTCCTGAATCCCCAGCATATCATTCCAGCACACGGACACATCCGGATGACGTCTGCGTACGCCGATTTTACCACGGAGTCCGGGTATACGCTGCATAATGATGTGCATATCATGACCAATGGACAGCGTATAAAACTGAATTAAAGGTGAATATCTATGGACCTCACGGAATACCTGGAACAAACCGCCGATACCATCGACAGGCTCATCCACCGCTACTTTGGGAGCAGTTGTGAAGATCTCGGCAGGGCGAGCGCGCACCTTCTGACGGCAGGCGGGAAAAGGCTTCGCCCTGCGCTTCTCATGCTGGCTGCGGACGCAGTCCGGAAAGGGAGTTCAGCCGATGTCATGCCTGCAGCCCTGGCATTGGAACTGACGCACAGTTTCACACTCATCCATGACGATATCATGGATGGTGATGCGACAAGGCGCGGTGTTCCCACAGTGCACACCAGGTGGGACGAACCTACCGCAATCCTCGCAGGGGATGTCCTTTTTGCAAGCGCATTCGAATTCCTCAGTCTGGCGGACTGCCCGGACAATACGAAAGTCCGGGCGGTTACGATGCTGGCGCGGACCTGCGTTGAGATATGTGAAGGGCAGCACCTCGACATGTCGTTTGAGGATTGCGAGGAGGTGACGGAGGGCGATTACCTGAAGATGGTTGAGAAGAAGACCGGCGCTCTGTATGCAGCGTCTGCAGGAATCGGTGCAATTCTCGCAGGTGGGAACGATGCGCAGGTCCAGGCACTCTACCAGTTCGGCAGGAGTATAGGCATGGCCTTCCAGGTCCAGGATGACGTAATTGATCTTGTGGCAAGCCCCGAACTGAGCGGCAAGGACAGGGCTTCAGATTTGAGGGAAGGGAAGAAGACCCTGATAAACATACGGGCCGCTGAGAAGGGGATAGATCTCTCCGGGTTCCGGCGGGAACTTTCTGATGAGGAGATCGACTCTCTCATCTCCCGGCTCGAGTCCCTCGGTGTAATCGGGGAAGTCAAACAGATCGCCTTTGATCTGGTCAAATTCGGAAAGCAGCGCATCTCCATCCTGCCGGATTCGGAAGAGAAGAGGCATCTTTGCGAGATCGGGGATCATTTCGTAACAAGGGGCTTTTGATATAATGGAGGAGATTCGGCGGGCAATCTTTGCATTCGCCCTCCAGAATGCAGTGAAGCACCGCAGTCTTCCCAAGGGCGGAACCGTGATGGGGATGGTCATGGCCCGCTATCCCGAGTTCCGCAAACGCTCATCCGAGGTCTCGTCCCTTCTGCCCGGTGTTCTCGATGAGGTGGCGTCACTCTCGCACGAAGAGCGTGAGAACCTCCTTATGGAACTTGCACCGGAACTGGTAGAGGAGATCGCGAAACCAAAAGCCCGGGCAAGAGAGCTTCCCGCACTTGAAGGTGCCGAAAACGGGGTCGTGATGAGGTTTGCCCCCAATCCAAGCGGTCCCCTTCATCTCGGGCATGCACGGGCAGCTGTTCTGAATGACGCCTATGTAAGGAAATATGGCGGAAAATATATCCTCCGTATCGAGGACACCGATCCAAAAAGGGTTGACACCGATGCCTATGCGATGGTCCGTGAGGATATCGAATGGCTCGGTATTTCGGTCCACGAGATCATGTACCAGAGCGACAGGTTCGATCTCTATTACACACTGGCGCAGGAGCTCATCGGGAAGGGTGGGGCGTATGTCTGTACCTGCGAGAACGAGCAGTTCAG